>JADFGO010000061.1 GCA_022567655.1 Candidatus Neomarinimicrobiota bacterium | reverse complement strand
TCCGGCACGCGCCGTCTTTTCGGTCCTCCGGTCGATACTGCCATGAGGATACAGAAAGAAATCAGAGAGCGGCTGAGCCTCGGCACAGCTATAGGCGTGGCGAGCAATAAACTTACCAGCCAGATAGCCTCCCGTGCTGCTAAGCCGCTGACCATACGGGAGGTGGAAAGCGGTGAAGAGGCATCCTTTATAAGCCCTTACCATACGTATAGGCTTCCGGCTGTAAACAAACTTCTGTTTGAAGCGCTGAGGGAGGTCAATCTTCTCAGGATAGGAGATGTGGCATCCGTTTCCGAAGCACACATGTTAATGCTGCTCGGGCAAGACGGACGTCTGGTTCACCGTCAGTCGAATGGGATAGACACTTCTCCTGTGCGGGTTCCGCAGATTCAACCCACGGTAAGGGAAGAGGTGACGTTCGACGAGGATACCAACGACTGGCGCCTGCTCCTCGCATCGCTCGGAAGGATGGCGTCAAGCATCGGTTACCGTGTGCGCAAGAGGAGTGTTCGAATCGGCGAGCTCCGCGTTCTTGTGATATATTCCGATGAAAAAGAAGAGCGGGGAAGGGTGCAGCTTCGGCATCCTCTTTTCCTCGACGACGACGTTTACGCCGCTGCGCGGGATATTTTCGAGCGTACGGTGAAGAGACGGATTCGCATCCGCGCGCTTGAGCTGGAAGCGAGAAAACTCTCACGCCCCGTAGGGCAGACGGAGCTTTTCTCCGATAGTGCGGAAAGGAAGAAGCTGGTCGACCTGAATGCCGCGCTCGACTCGATACGCACCCGCTTCGGCGGAAACGCCGTCGGAAAAGCGGTCTGGGTATAGGATAGCCATTGTCAGAAAGTTGAACGGAAAATATCACTGAGTTGTGTAAGATAGCCCAGTCATTTATGGCCGGGCTATAGGGTGGGGAATCAACATGGTAGTATCTATCGCTCGGATTAACATGAAATTTTGGTGGAAGTCCACTGATAGATGCCGGAAGAAACTCAGGATATTTCATGTTATATTGGTTCGATGAACGCAGAGAAAAATGGGTAGAAGCGTGAACGTAATTCCATACGAAAAGAGGGACGGGATCCCGGATGAAAAACCTGATGCCGTCCGGAAGATGTTCAACAGCATTGCGCTCCGGTATGACCTTATGAACGACATCATGACAGGCGGATTACACCGCCGATGGAAGCGTTTGGCTGTAAAAGAATCTCTCGGAAAGAACAAAGGCATGGCGTTGGACCTCGCATGCGGTACGGGGGACTTGGGATTGATATTCGCAAGATCAGGAGCCGAAAAGGTTATCTGTATTGACTTCTCGGAAAGAATGCTGGACGTCGCACGAATGAAGGCAAAGAGAAAGGCAGTGACGAGGAGACTTTCATTCAGCAGGACGGATGCTCTTAATCTGCCGTTTCCGGATGCGACTTTTGATTCGGTCGCAACCGGTTTTTCTTTGAGGAATGTAGACGGTATCGCCGAGATGTTTAAAGAGGTACTGAGGGTTTTGATACCGGGGGGTAGGTTCGCAGTGTTGGAATTAGCCCACATGAAATCATCTCTGACAGGCAAAATCTTTAATTTTTATTTTAAGAAAATTATACCCCCGTTAGGAGGTATTATTACGGGAGACCGAGCGGCATATGATTACCTGCCGGAGTCAATATCGAACGTTCCCGGTGTGGATGAATTGGAAGTAAAGATGACAAAATCCGGTTTCTCGAATGTAAGGTTTAGATTACTGGGATGGGGATCGGTTGTTATTATCTCCGGTGAAAAATAGAAATAATTCTTAACAAGTTTCGGTCAGTAAACTCCTGCCGGCTCAAGCAAACTCATCATAATTGCACTTCCCGATTTCTGAAGGTATATTTACCAAATTTAGGAGAATGTGTAGAAATAAACGATTTTGGACGATATTAAGGATAAAACATTAAATTTTCTCGAATTGAACCGGGGAAGCAGGTTCAAGCAGAAGGAGATTGCCAAGGCGATCGGGGTTGCAGGAAACGAATATGTCCGATTTAAGCGACTCCTTTATTCACTGAGCAAATCAGGTAAAATCAGGAAGTATCCTAAGTCACGTTACGCCGCTAAGGGGAGTGAAAAATATTTTGAGGGAGCTCTTTCGGTGACGATGAAAGGATTCGGATTCGTGATAGTCGAGGATGGGCTTGATATCTTCATCTCCTCCGATGCAATGCAAGGAGCGTTGAGCGGAGATAAAGTGAAGGTAGAGGTATTTCCTCACCGCTTCGGGCCCAACCCGGAAGGCAGAATTGTAGACGTTGTTGAGAGAAAGCGAACCGAAATCGTCGGTACCCTCAGAAAATTGCGTGGGAAATGGTTTGTTACACCCGACGAGAGGATGCTCAAGAATAATCTTCCCGTGATTTATGGGAAAGAAGGGGGAGGTAAAAGCGGCCAAAAGATAGTTGCTAAATTAGTTGAAGGTGATTCTTATCTTGATAGTTCAAAGGTAGAAGTTACGAGGATAATCGGGTATCCGGATGATCCGGGTACCGATTTTGAATCGGTATGCGCACTTTTCGGGCTGAACCCCAAGTTTCCAAAATCCGTTGAGAAAGAGTCGGCATCCTTAAGAGAGGGGCTTGATAAAAAGGAGCAGAAAAATCGGCTTGATCTTCGTAACCTCACCTGTTTTACGATAGATCCGGTTGAAGCAAAGGATTTTGATGATGCCGTGTCGATCGAGACACTGGATAACGGAAATTATTTACTTGGAGTGCACATCGCCGACGTAAGTCACTACGTCAGAGAGGGCAGTGTTCTTGACAGGGAGGCGCTCAAAAGAGGAACGAGTGTCTATATGATCGATCATGTTGTGCCTATGCTGCCGGAGCGAATCTCAAACGAACTTTGCAGCCTGAAACCGAATGAAGAGAGGTATACGTTCTCTGTATTACTGACGCTGTCAAGAGAGGGAGATGTTTTAGAACATAAAATTACTCCTTCGGTCATAAAATCCAAACGGCGCTTCACATACCGCGAAGTACAGAAAATTCTCAATAAGGGAAAGGGCGACTATTCTAAAGAGATCAAACTCATGAACAGACTCGCTAAAAGCCTCTATGAAAAAAGGAAATCGGTCGGAAGCATAGACTTTGATTTGTCCGAAGCGATCTTCAGGCTCGATGAAAACGGGATGCCGTACGATGTATTCAGATCGGAACGTTTGGACAGCCATCGGTTGATAGAAGAGTTTATGCTGTTGGCTAACAAGACTGTTGCGCAGCATATTGCAGTTAAAAGGTCAGCGGAAAAATTACCCTTTCTGTACCGTGTTCATCCTAAACCTAAAAAAGAGGAGATCGATAATTTTCTGGAGATGCTGAAATTTTTGGGCGTTAAAGTAAAAGTGCCGGTACCGATAAAGCCTGAAGATTTTCGCGATATAATGGAGATAGTGGAAAAAATGCCCGAGAAAGACCTGCTCGAAAAGATAGCGCTCCGGTCAATGTCGAAGGCGGTATATTCAGAGAAGAAC
The DNA here is from genome assembly GCA_022567655.1 of Candidatus Neomarinimicrobiota bacterium. Classification (NCBI taxonomy): domain Bacteria; kingdom Pseudomonadati; phylum Fidelibacterota; species Fidelibacterota bacterium. The sequence goes on along the minus strand of JADFGO010000061.1, from coordinate 10,279 downwards.
GAGGGACATTTTGCTCTTGCTTTCAAGCACTACTCGCACTTTACATCTCCGATAAGGCGTTATCCTGATCTTGTCATACACAGGCTGCTCAAGGAATATTTGAACAGATCGACAGTGAAAGGAACAGCTTCAAAACGAAAAAGACTGAGTATTATAGCAAAGAGCAACACTGAGAGCGAGATAAATGCACTCTCGGCTGAAAGAGCTCATGCGAGGATCAAGGAAGTTAAATTTCTCTCAGGCAAAGTGGGAGAGGAATTTGACGGCAGCATATCGGGCGTTATAGGTGCGGGTCTTTTTGTTGAGCTTGTGGAATTTCCTATTGAAGGATTTGTCCCTGTTAAACTATTTACAGATGATTATTACATCTTTGAGCCGGATCGGCACAGATTTATAGGAAAACGCAATAAACGGACTTATATGCTCGGCGACAGGCTGAGAATTCGCGTAAAGAGCGTTAAGGTCGCGGAAAGGGAAGTAGAGTTCAGCCCTATCGGCGATGGGCACGGCAGAAAATAAACCTTGATTGAAGAAACAAAATGCGTCCTTTGCGGAGCTGAAGATTATAAGCATTATTTGACCGCGTCTGATCGTCTCTCTGATGATAAAAATAACACATATAATATCGTTAGGTGCAGTGAGTGCGATTTTCTATATACCAACCCGCGACCAGTAGATCAATCGAACTTCATAGCGCCTTTTATTGAAGGAGGCGACGCTTTCAACGTTCTCGCCGATCCCCAATCTATATCCGATTGGATATTCAAAATTTTTCATCCTGCCTCCGTCAGGTGGAAAAGAAAGGCAATTGACGGCTTGCAAACCATAGGTAGGTTATTGGATTATGGCTGCAGAACAGGTGATTTTCTATTCGAAATGAAGAGAGCAAAGTGGGAGGTATTCGGCATTGAACCCGATGAGCTCGGAAAGGACTTTGCCGCTTCACATTATGGTTTGGATGTGGTTGATACAATCGAACAGCTGCTCGCCATGGGCGGAGAAAAATTTGACGTAATCACTATGTGGCATACTCTTGATAAGGTGACTGATCTTTCGTTGGCATTGAAGTCCGTGAAATCGTTATTAGCTGATAATGGATACCTCCTTGTGTCCTTACCGAATATAGAAAGTTATGATGCAAAAATTTATAATTCCGACTGGATCGGACATGATCTTCCGCGTCACTTATATCACTTTGACCGCGACCACATGACGAAGGCAGCTGAATCGAATGGTTTTAAAGTAGTTAAATACAAAACCATTCCCTGGGATACTCTGCATAATGTCTTCATGTCGGCATTGAGAAGAGCCGACAAACACCGCTGGAATGCCAGATGGAGCATCAATTGGCCGCTGCTGTTGTGGACGCTTTTTATCTCATGGTGGAAGGGGAGCATAATATATTCGCTGGGCGGTAGATGTTCCGGATCAGGTGTACTCTATTATCTGAGGCATGAATAAATTCAATGAACCGGATAATCAAACCGATAATGATGATTATTTTCCTCGGCAGCGGGTGCTACGATGCGAAAAAAACGTCCATTGGCAATGAGGACGAAATTACGGTAATTGCCGACTCTGCCGAATGGGGAAAATTTCGACCGTTGTTGGAGCAGGTTTTTGAAAAGGAGATATTCACTCCCCAAAGGGAGAAGCTGCTCAAACTAAGATGGTTTCCCCCGGGACAATTTCCGAAAAAGATAAGGCAGAAGAACCTGTTGATAATAAGCACGCTGTCAAATCAGGGTAAGACAACCCAGTTGATAAAGGATATTCTTGATAACTCGATTATTGATAAAATGCGTAACAATGAAATCTATGTGATAACTGAAAACGACCATTTTGCCCGGGACCAGAAACTGATGATCCTCGCCTCATGGGACGAACCGGGACTGAAGAAACACATAACAGACAACTCTCTTTTCCTGTACGACATATTCGATCAGGTCGTGAACAGGAGAGCTGCTGCAAGAGTCTTAGGGAAACGCTCTCGTAACAGACTTTCTAACAGGATAATGGAAAAACACGGTTTTTCATTTAAAATCCCGCTCGATTATTCAATTATACTCGATGATCCCGATCGGCGCATATTGTGGTTAGCGAGTCACGGTACAAGGAGATGGTTTCTTGTATATTGGGAAGAGGTTGAGGATATTCCGGTATTAGATACTGAATGGGTAATAAATAAAAGAAACGAATTAGGTATAACACTGTTCGACAGCGTGCGAGTGAATGAAAATTATTTAGTCGAGGATAGGATTTTAATAAATGAATGGGTCGTGTTGAAAGTTACCGGATTGTATGAAAAGATAGACGAACAGCTGGGCGGTCCCTTTGTATCTTTTCTCTTTTACGACGAGAAGAGCAGTCGATTATATTTTCTGGACGGTGCGGTATTTACTCCCGGCGAGGAAAAGATCAAGTTCCTGAGGACACTCGAATTGATGGCTCGGAGCTTTATTACTTCAAACGGGAATAGTTGAAGAAATTTTTTAAACAGACAATGAGGTAAGATTAAAATGTCGAATAACAAACTATTGGTTGCGATTTTATCGGGAAGCGTTTCGGATTCCGAATTCGTGAAGGCGACCGAGGAATATCTTGATTATTTTGGTGTGGAGTATGAGTCGAATGTAATATCCGCGCATAGAAACCCTAAAAAGGTCTCGGAGTACGTTTCGGAGGCGCACAAAAGGGGAATCAAGGTGATAATCGCCCAGGCAGGGATGGCTGCTCACCTTGCCGGGGTCGCCGCCGCTTACACTGTTTTGCCTGTGATAGGCGTTCCGCTGCCCGGTTCCCATCTGAACGGGAAAGATTCGCTGTACTCGACGGTACAGATGCCGGCGGGAATACCGGTAGCGACAATGGCGATCGGAAAGGCAGGCTCCCGAAACGCAGCCGTTCTTGCCGTCGAGATACTCGCTCTCGAAGATGAAGGGCTGCAAAAGAAGCTGAACGATTTTCGCGCTCAGGGGGCGAAGATTTGACATCATGAAGTTGGCATTGATCGGAAATATCGTCAGAGATGAAATTGAAACTTTCGATGGAAAATCTGTCCATAGCTGGGGAGGAGCTTTATATAACATTGCCGTATTCCAGAAACTATTGAAACAGGGTGAATCTTTGCTGCCGGTGACAACTGTCGGGTACGACGTGTGGGATGAGCTAATGGAGTTTCTCTCAAATTTTGACCGGATTGACACTTCCGCCCTTTCGAAGTCCCGGCATCGGAACAATAAAGTATCACTTAAATATATTGACGAGCAAGAAAGGACTGAGCAAGCGAAAGACATCTTACCTCCTTTAGAACTAAATCTGATAGAACAGGCACTGGACGCAAATGCCATACTCTTCAATTTTATTTCCGGATTCGAAATGAAATACGAACACCTGAAGAAAATTAGAGCTGAGTATGAAGGTACAATGCTTATTGATGTGCACAGCCTTATGCTTGGCATCGACGATGAAGGGATCAGGTTCAAAAAAACTTTTCCCGAATGGCGTAAATGGCTTTCGTGTTTTGACTGCGTTCAAATGAATGCCGTAGAGGCTGGACTTATCACAGACAGCGAAGAACAATATGGCGGGTATACGGATCTCGCAAATGACCTTGTCAACACCGGCACTAAAGTAGTCAATATTACACTTGGTCAGGAAGGTTCCTATATTGCATACAGGCATGATGGTGCAATTGAATCGGCTCACTTGGAGGCGATGGTCACGGAGAGAACAGTAGACCCTACGGGGTGCGGGGATGCGTATTCAGCTGCATTTTTAATTGAGTACATGAGAGGAAAATCCCCCCTGTCAGCTGCGCGCACGGCAAATCATATTGCAGGAATCAAAAGCTGTGTCAGCGGCATAGAAGGATTATTATCAAAAGAATTTGATAATGCAATAAATAACATTATGGAATCCGATTAAGACAAAATGAAAGTAGCGGTATTCGGAGCAAACGGCCTGTTAGGGCAAAAATTAATGAGCGAAATTAACAGCTCTTACAAGATCATTGCGTTCGGGAGGGATAAGCGTTCAAGTATATCTTCAAATGAGATAGATTATCATCAGCTGGACATCACGGATTCAGCGGATGTGAACGAGGCGATAAAGAGAGAAAAACCGGGAGTTATAGTTAATGCCGCCGCCTATACAAACGTGGATGGCTGCGAATCAAACAGGGAAGAATGCTGGAAAATCAACGTGGAAGGAGTAAAGAATCTGGCGAAAGCGGCGAGGCGTGCCGACGCGAAATTGATTCATATTTCATCTGATTATGTATTTGACGGAACAAGCGGACCGTATTCGGAAGAGGACAAACCGGCGCCTACAACTTACTATGGTAAATCCAAACTTGCGTCAGAGAACAACGTAATAGGCTCAAAAGCAAAGTACGCCATAATTAGGACCAACGTTCTTTATGGCCATGCGTACCCTGCAAAAGCCAGTTTTGTTCGATGGGTAATCGATGAATTATCAAAAGGGAATAAAATAAGAGTTGTAAATGATCAGTATAATAACCCGACGTTAGCAAATGATTTGGCAGCCTGTATCTTGAGGATAATTCAACTTGATGCTGAAGGAATGTTCAACTATGCAGGCTCGGATTATTTCAGCCGGTTTGAATTTGCACAAAAAATTTCACAGAAGTTTAATTATTCAACCGAGCTGATCTTTCCGATCAGCACCGAAGACCTCGGTCAGCTTGCCCCCCGCCCAAAAAAAGGAGGTCTGCGCACGGAAAAAGCCAGAGACAGTCTCGGCTTGAAAATATTCGGAGTCGATCACGGATTGGAGGTGATGAAACAGGAGATGAACCAGGAGATGAACCGTTGAAAGTGCTGGTAATTATCCCGACATATAACGAGGCGAACAACATACTAAAAGTAATTGATCTCGTTTTCGAAGCGGAACCGTCCGCAGATGTGCTTGTGGTTGACGATAATTCGCCTGATGGGACTGCGGGGTTGGTCAAAAAGTTACTTAAAAAGGAAAAGCGCGTAAACCTGATCAAACGGGAAGCAAAGGAAGGTCTCGGCACCGCTTATGTGGCAGGATTTAAATTTGCTCTTGAAAACGGATACGATAGGATATTGGAAATGGATGCAGACCTTTCTCATGACCCGGCTGAAATACCCAATTTCCTGAAAGCCTGTGAAGACGCCGACGTTGTGGTCGGTTCGAGATATTTAGACGGGATAAACGTAGTTCATTGGCCTCTAAGGCGCCTAATTTTGAGTTACGGCGCAAACATTTACAGCAGGGTGATCACGGGGCTTCCGATTAATGATACAACGAGTGGATTTAAGTGTTTCAGACGGGAGGTGCTCGAAGCGCTTGATTTAGAATCAGTTCATTCCGGAGGTTACTCCTTTCAGATAGAGATGAATTTCAGGGCTTGGCGTAAAGGATTCAAAATAGTCGAGATTCCAATTATTTTTGTAGACAGGACGCTCGGGCAATCGAAGATGAATTTTTCTATTATGGTTGAAGCGGCGAAAGTTGTCTGGAAGCTGAAATTTCAGCAGCTAATAGGTAAACTGGAGTAAGAGACATCAAACTTTCTGTTATAATAGTGAGCTATAACGTAAAGGCGTTTCTGCAGCAAACGCTTGAGTCTGTTGTCAAAGCCTCTCAGAGAATTGAGACGGAAATATTCGTGGTGGACAATAAATCCCTGGATGGCAGCGCCGAAATGGTAAAAAGTCTATATCCTCAGGTCATTCTTCTGGAAAACACAGAAAACGTGGGTTTTTCGAGAGCTAACAACGCAGCCATCCGCCGAGCGAAAGGCGATCATATATTACTTCTTAACCCTGATACGGTTGTACAGGAGGATACGTTCGATATTCTCTCGGATTTCCTCGAGACTCATCCCGAAGCCGGCGCCGTCGGTTGTAAAGTCCTCAATGCCGACGGGTCCTTACAGCTCGCATGTCGAAGAGCTACGCCGACTCTACCGGTCGTGTTGCCGAAAATATTGGGACTGAGCGCCATTTTTCCGAAGAGTCGGGTATTCGGAAGATACAATTTAACTTATCTCGATGAAAACGAAATATCAGAGGTTGACGCAGTATCCGGCTCCTGCTTTATGACTCGCCGGGATGTATTTGAAAAGGTCGGGTACCTCGACGAAGATTTCTTTATGTATGGTGAAGACCTTGATTGGTTCTATCGAACGAAGGCAGTAGGATTTAAGATTTATTATGTCCCTACCACGAAAATTATTCACTATAAAGGTGAAAGCACAAGGGCGGCAGGTTACGACGCTATAAAAATGTTTTATAAAGCGCAAATACAATTCGTCAAGAAACATTTCGGCAAGTCCAAGTCTCTTTTAACCGTTATCATGCTTTACATCGGAATAATTCTCAGAGCTCTGGTCTCATATGCGGCTAAAACGAGCACAAAATTTGCGCTCGTGATTACAGACATTGTATTCATGCAGATGTCTCTGTTATTGGCGCTATTGTTGAAATTCCATTCATTAGCGGAATTAAATTCTTACGTTTTCGTCACGATTATCTACACATCGGTTTGGCTGATAACGTTGTATCTGCTCCGGGTTTATGAAATCAGGAGATTCTCTGCAACTTATTCCGCCTGGGCTGTGATTCTCGGTTTCTTCGTCAATACAACGTTCACTTTTTTCTTTAAGCAGATTGCTTACTCGCGTGAAGTATTGATATGGTTACTTCTATTCAACATACTATTCCTTCCATCCTGGCGCATAGCGATCAGGCTGGCGAGGAAAACCGGGTTCGTACCGTTCCTCGGAACGCTGGGAAAAACAATTATTTCAAGGAGAACCGCAATAGTGGGAAGTGGAGAGGAAGCCCGGCGGATAGCCCGAAAAATTATTAGTAAACTTGACCAGGGCTATAAAATTATAGGGTTTATTGACAAGAAATTACCGGATCAATTCCCCGAAAATTTTAATTACCTCGGCAACATTTCCGATTTGAAGGAAATAGTGACTCTAAGGAAGATAACCGACATTATATTCTCAGCGGACAGTTACAGTTATGAAGAGATATTAAACATAATCGACCGGGTTAAAGATTTGGGTTTGAGTTTTAAGATCGTTCCTAAACACATGGATTTTATAATCGGCAAATCGAGCGTCGAATCAATAGAGGAGATATCGCTTATAGAACTGCACTATAATATTGATAAGCTCTCAAACAGAATACTAAAACGGGGTTTCGACATTATCTTTTCGGTATCACTGATAATTCTTCTCTTTCCTTTTGCGATATTTTATTGGGTATATAAGCGGCTGATAATCACACCCAGAAAAATAATGCTGTCTCCAAATAACCGAAAGACGATGTATACGCTTTCGGATAATGGAGATATCAGCAAGAACCGTCTCGCAGGTTATCCTTTACTTTTTAATATTCTGGCAGGTACTTTAAGTTTCGTGGGCTCCGAATTACTCGCAGAATTACCCCCTGAAAAGAGTATTCATTTTAAGCCCGGCATCACGGGGCTGGGGCAAACTATGAACCGGGGAGAGAAGCTCAAGGAGAATTATGAGGAGTATGAGCATTATTACAGAAGAAACCAATCGATTCGCCTTGATTTAGAGATACTAATCAAGGATTTATTCAATATTTAGGAGAAGGTTTGGTTAGATTCGTTTACGATTTCGAGAAACCGATAGAAGAGATAGAAAATGAACTGTCTGAGTTGGAATCGAGATCTCTAAACACCGGTTCAGAGGTTAGCGAGGAGATTAAAAGGGTTCGGGACAAAAGAGATCGTGTTATTTCTGAAGTATATTCCAAATTAACACGCTGGCAGAAGGTACAGCTTGCCCGTCATCCCGACAGACCATACACTCTTGACTATATAAACATTATCTGCGATGAATTCATCGAGTTGCATGGTGATAGGCAGTTCGGAGACGATTCAGCCATGATAGCGGGGCTTGCGGAGATAGGCGGGCACAAAATAGTAATAGTGGGACATCAAAAGGGAAGAGGGACGCGGGAGAACATAAAAAGAAATTTCGGAATGTCGAATCCCGAGGGATACCGCAAAGCGCTGCGTGTAATGAAGCTGGCGGAGAAATTTAAAAGACCGGTAGTTTCGCTTGTAGATACTCCGGGAGCATTCCCCGGTCTCGGCGCCGAGGAAAGAGGACAGGCTGAAGCAATTGCCAGGAATCTTCTTGAAATGAGCAAATTAAAGATACCCATACTTGTAATTATAATAGGGGAGGGTGCAAGCGGGGGCGCGCTCGGCATCGGATTGGGAGATAGAGTTCTGATGATGGAAAATACGTGGTACAGCGTTATCTCTCCGGAAGGGTGCGCATCTATCCTTTTTCGCGACCCCACCAAAGCTCCGGAGGCTGCTGAAGCTTTGAAGCCGATACCTTCAGACCTTCAAGAATTAGGAGTCATTGACGGCATAATCAGTGAGCCGAACGGGGGAGCACACAGAGACCCGGAGGGCGCCGCGGCGAATTTGAAGGAGACGATCATAACCAATATCAGAGAACTGAGCAACCTGCCGACAGATATATTGTTGGAAAATCGATTATCCAAATTTGCCAATATGGGCGAATGGAATGAGAATCAAAATTAGTTTCTAAACACCTCGCCTTGTAAATCTAATTGAATAATCGCAATATGTATCTGAGATACGGTGATTATTCAAATGAACTGCTCTCAGAATTATACGACTTCCTTCCACTCTACGCACTGAGAACGGACGTCGAATTTTACGTCGATTGGGCCAACCGAATCTCAGGAGATGTATTGGAGCTTGGATGCGGAACGGGCAGAGTTTCAATTCCGGTAGCCTATTCAGGCAGCCATGTGACCGTGCTGGACTATTCGATGCCGATGCTGCAGAGATTTAAAAAGAAGCTTGTAGAAGAGCCGAATTCGTTGGCGGACAGGATAGACATTATCAGGGCAGATATGACGAATTTCACGATTAGTAAATTATTTGAGCTGGTTATAATTCCATTTAGACCCTTTCAACACTTGATATCCATTGACGATCAGATAAATTGCCTTAAGTCTGTCCGTAAACATCTCCGGCACGACGGAGTTTTGATATTTGACGTTTTTAACCCGAGTCCGGATCGATTATTAACTCCGGCGTTCGGACCGGAAGTCGATGTGCCGAAAATAGAAATAACCGACGGGAGGAGTTTGACCAGAACTTCGCAGGTGGTCAAATCTCACTGGAAGGATAAATGGAATGAGTATGAATTTATATACAGATTAGAAAACGAGCTCGGCGGCGTTGAGGAGATCAGACAACAGACCTCAATGAGGTATTTTTTTGCGGAAGAGTTGGAATTGATCCTCGAAATGGGCGGATTTAAAATAGACAAAATTTTCGGTGATTTCGATTCGTCCGATTTCCACAAGGATTCACCGGAGCAGATATATGTCGCGTCTCCGTTAAACGATCAGAGCGATAGAAATTCGGATAATTGAATTAAAACTGAGTTATCTGTATTTGGCTAAAGAAATGAGCCAGAAAGTCCTGATGTTGATAATAACGAGAGCCTTAAATTATCAGACTAAAGATGGAGATGACGGCCCTCGATTCTACGGTTCCTGAGATCCTCTATTACAGCTTTGTTTTTCAGATTTTCAATCCATCTCGCAAATAAAACGTTCTGTAGAGCAAACATCATCTCATTGCGGATATCTTCTTTTACTCGCTGGTACGAAGCTTCTTCAAACGGTTCTCTCCTGACCAGTTCTGCAATTACGACGTTTGAGGATACAATAATCGGATTGGTCAAATCACCCGGTGTCATATTCACAATAGCGCCTGACAATTCTCCGCTTTTACCCAAACCCCGAATCGAAGACATGAGTGTGAATGACGGTGGAGTATTAATAGAAAGATTTTTGCCCGAGGCTACAATATTCTCAAGCGTTCGGTCAGTCAGGCTTAATTGTCCGAATAACTCATCAGCGTAATCTTTGGCTTTCAGGCTTCGCTTCTCCTGTTCAATCTCAAACTTGATTACGGATCTTACCTCGTCGAGAGATTTTACCGTACTTTCTTCGATCTCCTCTAACCTGAAGACAAAATAACCTGTCTCGTTCTGCAGAACATCGCTCAGTGCGCCTTGCTCGGCAGTGAACGCAAATATCACCGCATCGCGCAGCTGCCCGACATTTCCGGGGCTGACGTCATTATTCCTGATTGGTGGCGTTTGTTGTATGATAACTCCCTCACCGTCAGCTGCGGCATCAAATCCGATATCCGCAGCATCAAATGCGAATAAATTTGCGGCGGA
>JADFGO010000060.1 GCA_022567655.1 Candidatus Neomarinimicrobiota bacterium | reverse complement strand
AGAATCGTACCGTTTTCGATCATCTCCTGAGATTTAATCGGAGCGGTTCCGTCAACATGACCCTGTACCAGATGACCACCCAGCCGCTGAGACAACAGTAAAGCACGTTCAAGGTTTACTTTATGTCCAGTGGTATAAGTTTTTATATTTGACCGTGTTATGGTTTCTTCAACTACGTCAACATTGAAATGGTCATCATTAATCTCGACCACCGTAAGACACACGCCGTCAATCGAAATGCTGTCCTTCAGATTCAGGTCTTCAAGGACTTTACGGCATCCTATCCTCATGCTGATTCCCTTACCCGATTCCCGAATCTTCTCCACTCTCCCGATCTCTTCGATCAATCCGGTGAACATTATGAGTCCCTCTTAACCGGTAATCCCTGAACCATAATATCTTCGCCGATCAATTCGACGCTTACATCTTTTAGTTCCAGCCGGTTCGAAACGCTAAATCCGTCAGTGTCGAATGTATCCAGACCGCTTCCCATAATACTCGGGTTGACGAAAATGATGTATCTGTCGACCAATCCGGAATCGAGGAATGACGAAAAAATCTTACTTCCACCCTCAACGAGAACAGAGCTGATCCCGTGAGTGACCAATTCCCCCAGCATCCACTTGATATCGATACCATCGACCGATTCATATTTTATTACTCTGACGCCTTTGGCTTCAATAGATTTTAATTTTTCGCTTGTCTCCGCGGATGTGAAGAGCAAGGTCTTATCGCCTTCGCCGATATTGAACAGATTCGCGTCCGATGGGGACTCAAGCTTTTCGTCAATTACCACGCGGCAGGGTTGTTTTCCATCTACGTGTCTCACATCGAGCCCAGGGTTGTCTTTGATTACGGTTCCCGCTCCAACAAGAACGGCGTCGTGGGTTGACCGCAGTTTATGCACTTCCTTGCGTGACGCTTCCGACGTAATCCACTTTGATTCCCCGTTAACGTCGGCAATACGGCCGTCAAGCGTCTGTGCCGCTTTGAGAGATACCCAGGGCATACCGCTCGACATGTACTTAACGTATTTTTCGTTCAGTTTTTTCGCACTGCTCTCAAGCATACCGGTTTGAACGTTTATTCCGGCATCCTTTAGGATCTTTAAACCATTTCCGTTTACTTCTGGATTTGGATCCTTCATCGCCGCGCTGACCGTAGCGATGCCCGCCTGAATTATTGCATCTGTGCAGGGAGGAGTTTTCCCGTGAATCGAGCAAGGCTCAAGAGTTACATAGAGGTGAGCGCCCTGCGACTTTTCTCCGGCGTCTCTGATAGCGTTTATCTCAGCATGCTCCTCGCCATGTTTCTGATGATATCCCTTCCCGACAATATCGCCGTTGAGAGTGATAATCGCTCCTACCATCGGATTTGGAGACGTCCATCCGACCCCCTTTTCAGCCAGCGAGAGAGCCTGAGTCATAATATGATTGTCACTTTTATCCAAAATAAAAACCCCGATACATACTACCGGGGCGTTCCGGAACACAATTATCCGGAATGTCTGCTTCCTCCCATCCGGACTGTTACCGTCGGCGCAAGAATTGCACTTACTCAGTCCTTCTGATCTGTTCAGAAGGAGTCGCGGGCTTACCCTTTTCGGGGTTCACCGCCGGTGAGGAATTCCACCTCGCCCCGGAAGCGTCAGGAATTTATACCACAACCTGAGCATTGTCAACAATAATCAGGGTTTTATCTATTCTGCCTCCTTCAGGTGATCATCGCATAGTAAATACAGCCCGAAGTTTCTTCTCCATAAAAATCTATGATACCTGCCTGATATGCAATTCGGAAGCAAACCGGATTGATTACTTGATATTTATGTCGTTATCAGTTACAATTCCATTCGACTCAAATAGAATTCAATTTTATGCTGCCAAAGTTAGGAATATTGTGGGTTGTACACGATTTCGCCATCTATCCAAGTTTATTGACCTAAGATGATGATCGAAAAGAATATTCGTAAAACTATTAGAATTATTGTTTTTGCAATTCTGTCGGGTGTTACCGCATTCGTCGCCGTCAACAACGGCATAAGGGTGTTTAACTGGCCCTCTTTGGGAGTTCCTCTCAAATTTGAGGCAGGCGATTTAGTCGTTGGTGAATTAACATCACCCTCAAATTATTTTATTTCCGGTGATATACTCGTATCGATTGACGATAAAACGCCCGGGAATAAAGTCGAGCTGAACAAAATTCTATGGGAAAAGCCATTATCGGAAACAAGAGTTATTGAGATTGACCGCGGCGGGGAGATAATTCTATCCGACATTAAAATCTCGCAACGATTTAGCGATCTAAATTTATATCTAAGACTCCTGCTATCGACACTCTTCTTTGCATCCGGTGTTTACGCTTTCATTAAGCGTAGAGATGACAACACAGTTCGCAATCTTACTTACTTATTCATATTTATAAGTCTGGTCGTGAGTGTATTTTCAAGTCAGAGACCGGGAAATGACCTTATCAGTATGATAATTCCTCTCTGGTGGCTGGTTGTTTATTTATTCATTCCTCCCCTGACATTGAATTTCGCTCTGCAATTCCCATATAAAAAGAAGATATTGATCAAACAACCTTATTTAGCTGTTGCCTTATATATTCCTACTTTCATCCTGTTACCGTTTACTTTAAACAGTTTGTGGTTAGGATTATCCTCATGGTCAGCCGATGATTTTGCTCAATTCGAACGGATATTCTGGATGTTCGATATCTACCTCCTTAGTTATGTCATACTGGCATTTTTCATTCTATTCAGCGTGCTGAGAAAACCTCTCAAACGCAAAGAAAAGAATCAGATACTATGGTTTATTTACGGCAGCGCAATCGGACTGATTCCGTTCTTAATCCTGCGTAAAATACCTATGCTGTTTGGATTCGCCCCACTCGTATCCTGGGACATAATCCTGATGACCTTGTTTCTAATTCCGATTTCATGGTGGATCTCTATATTTAAATACCATCTTTTTGAGATCGAACTGGTTGTAAACCGCTCTCTTGTTTATTTTACTGTAGTACTCTTATTTCTAATGCTGTACGGGATCGTCATCTATGAGCTTTCAATTTTGATAGATGATTTTTCTCCGGAGAAAAGTAGAATATTCACCACGTTCGCAATTGTAATTTTAGCTATGATATTTGAACCTATACGTCGACGAATACAATACCTGATAGATAAATTCTTCTACCGGGATTGGTATAGCTATCGCGGTACGGTGTTGCAATTAGGCAGAAGATTATCATCTATCGCAAACCCTCAACTGCTTTATGAGGAACTGGTCAGCCGGCTGGTCGCGATACTGCACCTTAAAAACGCTCTCTTTTTCGCGCGCGATATGACGCAGCAAACTGATGTGTCACATTTCGACCTTCGCGCTTCGGAAGGGGTGATAGATCAGGAAAAATCGAGTCGAAAACACCTATCCACGGGATTCGATCTCGACCTTTCATCTGTTATTATGAAACGGTTCGTAAACGACGCTGCTCCTGTTCATATAGATAAGATATGGGAATTTCATCAGGTTACCGAGGACCTTGAGAAGGTTCGTCAAGACCTTGATTACTACAACATTTTAGTCCTTGTGCCGATATTCAGCGGTGGGAATCTGATCGGTATTCTCTGTCTGGGACAAAAGCAATCCGGCGCAGGGTTCAATTTTAAGGATATTGAACTGCTCAAAACTCTTCAGCATGAAGTTCAAATAGCGCTTCACAATTCCGAGCTGACAAGCGAGTTAATTGAATCTGAAAGACTATCCGTCATCGGTAAAATGACGGCGGACATTACCCATGAAGTTAAAAATCCTCTTAGTTCAATTAAAGTCATAGTCCAGACTATGAGAGAGGAACACGCTTCTGAATCGGATATTAACAAAGACCTACAGGTCATTGAAAGTGAAATTGACCACTTAAAGGAAGTAGTCAACAAGATTCTTGTTCACTCTAAACCCGACTCGGAAATCGTAGAACCGATAAAAGTTCAAGAGATAATCGATGAGGTTGCATCACTATTGGCAAATAAAGCTAAACGCTCTAACATCAGTTTAACGGCAAAAGATTCGATTGGAGATATTACGCTCTCTCTGAATTATCAATCTTTAAGGGAAATTATCATAAACGTAGCGCTCAATGGCATCGAAGCGATAGATAACAGTGGGAGCGTGTCAATCGATGCGAATTATGACGAAACCCAAAATATTCTGATTTTCACTGTAACCGACACAGGCAGGGGAATTGACAAGGATAAAATAGAATTACTCTGCGATCCGTTTTATTCCACCAAGAAAAACGGCACCGGATTGGGGTTGGCAACGGTTAAAAGAAAATTAGACAGAATCGGTGGTAAATTGGAGTTTTCAACCTATCCGGGCAACGGTACTACGGTCTCGATATTTGTACCTGTATGACAATATTCATGGAGATGATAATTGGAGAATAAAGACCAAATTTCGATTTTGATAATCGATGACGATGAGGCGTCACGGTTTGGCCTGCGGAAAGCTCTCTCAAAGCAATTCGAAATCCATGAAGCATCGAATGGGATTGAGGGTCTTTCTCTTGCGCGAAAAATCGAACCCGACATAGTGATAACCGATATGGTCATGCCCGAAATGGACGGAATGGAGCTTTTAACCAATATCAAAAAGCTCGAATTCGACCCGATCGTCATTTTCATCACGGCATACGGCAACGAACGAGTAGCCGTAGATGCAATGAAATCAGGGGCGTATGACTACATAGCCAAGCCGTTCGAATTGGATGAGCTCAAACTGATTGTACGAAATGCTTCTGAAAAGGTACGTCTCAGGAAGGAAAACATAACACTCCGGCGTCAGTTAGAGGTTCTCCATGAAGGCAAAAAACTGATAGGCGAAAGCAATACCTTCAGAAAGGTTCTCGAGCTCACAAATAAAGCAAGTGCAGTGGACATCACTGTGCTTATACGCGGAGAGAGCGGTACCGGTAAGGAGCTGATAGCCCGGGCAATCCATGAAAACAGCTCCCGCGCCTCTAATAACTTTATCACTTTTAATTGCGCTACTCTCCCGTTAGAATTGATTGAGAGCGAATTATTCGGGCATGAAAAAGGCGCCTTCACCGGTGCAACAAGCTCCCGGAAAGGGAAATTTGAAGCTGCAGATACGGGAACTATATTTCTTGATGAAATAGGCGATATGGCGGCGGAAACTCAAGCAAAAGTCTTACGGGTACTCCAGGAAGGCACATTTGAACCGCTCGGCTCGACAGAAACGAGAAAAGCGGACGTCCGGATTGTCAGCGCTACCAACAAGGACCTTGAAAAGGGTATTGAGGATGGATGGTTCCGAAGCGACCTCTATTACCGGATAAACGTGGTACAAATAGAACTACCTCCCTTAAGGGAAAGGCGTGAAGACATTCCGTTATTGATAGACCATTTTATAAATTTGTTCAATTCAAAGCACTCAAAAAAGGTAGAAAGCGTCACATCGGACGCGACGTCTATGCTCATTAACTCTGATTGGAAAGGTAACGTTCGTGAGCTAATGAACGTTATCGAAAAAGCGGTCGCCCTGTCTGAATCCTCCGTATTAACCCTCACGGACTTTGAAGCGGCTGTACCCCGTGGCAGAAAAACTTCAACCGGCTCAGATCAAACCCTATCATTTCAGGAAGAAAAAAGGGGAATTATAGACTCTTTCGAAAGAGAATACTTCATATCCGCTCTTATCGAACATAAAGGTAACATCAGCCGCACAGCGGAACAGATTGGGATCAGACGCCAGTATTTGCAGGATAAACTTAAAAAATTGGATATCAATGCCAGACAATATAAGAAATAATATTTCAGCAGCTGCAAGATTTTTCTTTCACTTTCCGCCTTTTTTATCAGGCAATTTTCAATTTACCTTCCGGAGTAGAGACAATAATTTTAATCTCTTCCGACCGTTACGTAACAACGTTCAGAGAAGACTTACTCAAATATTTCAACAGCCATTATCCATTCTGGCATCTTCTTTGCCTATACACTCAGTGAAAATGTTGAATCATCCAAAATTGGAATCAAATATGTTAAACGAAAAAAGTGAGGATAAATCATGAAGATCATGGCAATTCGCATTGCAATTTCGTTGCTCCTTCTGCTCCCCGTAATTACAGACATCCGGGTTGAATTGCAGGCGCAAACGAGGGAGAATGCCTCTCAGAAGAGTAAAATCATCTGC
This sequence comes from Candidatus Neomarinimicrobiota bacterium, assembly GCA_022567655.1. Lineage (NCBI taxonomy): Bacteria > Pseudomonadati > Fidelibacterota > Fidelibacterota bacterium. The sequence goes on along the minus strand of JADFGO010000060.1, from coordinate 7,645 downwards.
CCGCAATGCGGAAAAGAAAACAGTCCCGATGCAAAATTTTGTTGGAACGACGGCTACCCGCTTTCAAAACTTGTTCAAAAGAAAAGCTCGGAGACGCTGCTTCTCAAACAATCAGAAAAATCCGAAGAGCAAGGCAGACAACCTCTTGAGAATTTAAGTGACGCTGAACTCAGGCTGTTATTCAGCAAGCTCTCCGCTCAATATGGTATCTCACAGGCTTTTGAAATTAAAAGACCGGGCTTTATCAGCGACCTTTCGGAAGAAGAATTCGTTTCATTACTGCGAAATACAATCAGGGACGAAAGAATCATTCAAACCAGGGTTGTTGAAAGGAAAGAGTCCGGCTTCGGAAAATTTCTTAAATCCATAGGGGCTGTCACTCTCGTTATCATGGGTATAGGAATTTTAGCCTCTTAATAATTATTTAAAAATTAAATAAGGGAAAATATAAAATGAGAAATCTAACAAGAATTAAATTGTTAATAAGTGTAGGTCTGGTAGTGTTCGTTATGGCACACGGCTTGTACGGACAGAAGATAGAACTCCCGGAAACGGTGATTTGCCCTACGGACGGGTTTGTGAACAAATGGGCAAGTAATTTCTGTATCCGTGACGGCACCTCTCTCATAGAAATCAAAAATAAAATTCTTGAACGCATCAAGAGTGAGAGAGTGACCGCCTTAAGGAGCGCTCAACCGGCTTTCCTTGAAGTAGGAATGTCAAAGGTTTTCCATCTTCGGGATGAAAATATCATAAAGGGAAAGATCATCTCCATAGAAGCTGATTCAATCGCAGTTATTGAAACCGCCGAGGGAGTATTGAGAATCCCGGCAGTTAATATCCTCGAAGAGATGGCAGACCTGACCAAGCAGGATGGAACTCATTTTTTGGGTCCGATCCTGTCGGAAGACGATTTCTCTGTTTCAATCAAAACGCCTTATGGTGTTGTGGTTGTTCTTAAACAGGATATACGGTCTATGGACAGATATTACGGCGATAAGAAAGTCTCCTGGACAGAGCAGAAACGTACTTTTTTATCCGCGGATGAGGTGACGGACATATTCCTTGATCCAACCGCTTTTCCTTTACGACCGAATGTCCTTTACGTAAGCGGATTATCTCTCGGCTATGGCTTTACGGAAAGATTTATGCTGCGTACCGAGTTTGGAAGAGATCTTCTCGGAGACCTTAATTTACATCCTCTCTTCCGTTTATATCACAGCGAATCGGGTAGATCTGAGACAGCTTTGTCCTTGGGGGTGAGACTTTATAACCGGCATGAATCGAGGATAGAATCTGAAAAATATAGCCACTGGATAAAAACTTCCGCACAAAAAAGACTGGATGAGGAAGACGCTCCCTCTATAGACGAAGCCCTCACAGATCCTTCAAAAAAATTGTTCTTTGTATCCACTTACCTCGTGCTTAGTAAAAAGCAGCCGCTTAGTTCCGGAAGGGGTAAATGGGGCTGGCATCTCGGTATCTCTACAAATTCGTTCATACTGCATGATATCAAATTAAATGATGGGTTTGAGTGGGATAAGAAATTCAAATTACCATTCAGGGTATGGGGCAGCATGGATTACGACATTTCCAAACGGCTCAAGTTCCTCATCGAAATTTACGCAGATAACGGTCATAAGTATATTAAACTCAGTGATGTCGCTGATAGCTATTTCGATTTTAGCGGAAATCCATTCACCGTTGATACGCAGAGTGGTGAGTACAGACCGGTTGATCTGGATTTCGGCTTTACGTACGCAGTTAACGATGCACTGCGACTCGGAGCGCACTTCCAGGCGCCCTATATAACAATTTACTGGAAGTTCTTTGAATTTTAAGGAGTATTGACATGAATTTACATCCTAAACAGCAGATTTTCTGGATAGTCATATTTCTTATGCAATATCCGGTTGAAACTGCGGCACAAGATATTTCGGGAAATTCCAACGACCTAAGTCAAATTCGCCTGATAAAGATCAGGCGAATGTCCGAAGCATGGATAAATCGACCGGTAGAACTCAAAAGTAGATCAGGAAAAACAGCAGCCGGTAATTTTCTGCCGATGCGGGACGGGATGTTTAGATTAGAGGTTTCCGGTAAAGTCAACGAAATACCTGTTGTCGATATTCATTCGGTGGTTCTGAAAAGAAGATCCCAGGATTTGTTGCTTGTCGGGATAATGGGATTGGGTGCCGGAGCATTATTCGCGGGCATCGGCTCTCTCGGCTTCGATGCGGAGGGTTCAAAACTCATAGTGTTTGCGGCACTGGGAACCGGCGTAGGTTTTTCGTTCGGCTGGCAGAGCTTTTATAAAAATACGGTTGTCCGATTAAAATAAACGATAACGTAAAATCTATTTTCCGTCAGGAAAAGGGAATAGGAATAAACGTCAATATAAATATGGCAATGGAAATATATCCGAGAAACTTATGAAACGGTTTGAGAGCAGCGGCTTCGTCAACAACCGGCGGATGCTTCAGCCGGATAAAGATAAGAATCAACAGCGCCCATATAATCCAGTTGAACGAAAAATATCCCAACGGCAGCATGGGAAGGAAAGCCCATTTAGCGATCTGATCATGCTTTTTGCCGAATAGAGCGTATGCTATATGACCTCCGTCTAACTGTCCGATGGGAATCAAATTCAAGGCTGTTACAAGCAATCCGATCCACCCGGCGAAAGCAACTGAATTTAAATATATGTCGTATCCATCCGGTACGTTCGGGTGCACAAGGTTTGTCATAAACATCATTATCAGCGAATCGCCTAACCTGATTCCTTCTCCCGGAACCGCCTCAAGTATCTCGCTCGTCGTTAAACCGAAATAGAGCGCCGGAACCGCTACCAGAAAACCCGCTATGGGTCCGGCTGCGCCTATCTCGAGCAAGCTTTTCTTATTAATTATCGGAGATTTCATTTTTATGAAGGCTCCGAATGTGCCTATAAATGACGGCGCGGGAATAAAATAAGGTAACGAGGCTACAACGTTATTACGTTTCGAAGCGAAATAATGTCCGAATTCGTGAAAAAGCAGAATCGACATAAGCGTTATCGAAAACGGCAGCCCCGAAATAATTCCGCTGATTGAAAAGGGATCGCTGCCTCCTTCCATAATCGCCCCTGCGGTTGTGGTAGTTATGATAGTAGCAATAAACAAGAGCAGGTTTATCCGGGGTATCCCGGCAAATTTTGTGCTCTGAAGTTTTATCCTGATCTCGACGTCGCTGCCTTTCGTTGTGATCGACCCCTTTACTCCATGACCCGTCAACGTCTTCGCTATATCCTCTAAAGACGAATGATCAAACATTTCACCTGATATAATTATTGCACTCCCGACAGTGCTTATATTTTTGACGAGCACAAACTCTGTCAGTAAGTTCGCAATTTTCCTGCCGAATTCGTTTTTTTCAGCCTCGTTCATATTACCCATATTTTGCGCTCAATAGGTTCGGTCACTTTTCCAATAATAGCTGCCTCCGGTGAGTCATCCGAGCGCAGTTCTTCCAACAATGCCTCGGCTTTATCATCTGCAATTGATATCAGCAAACCGCCGGAAGTCTGGGGATCTACCATCAACCACCTGTGAGCTTCAGAGACCGATGATTTGATTGATAAGTTTTTCTCAAGAGATTTCATATTATCTTTCGACATTCCCGGTCTGAAGCCTTGCTCTGATGCATCAAAAGCCTTCTCAAACAAGGGAATGGAGTTAGAGTTTATTTCCGCACTAACGTTTTTAGCGGAGACCATCTCTCTTAGGTGACCTAACAGTCCGAAACCGGTTATGTCTGTGCACGCATTCGCACCGTGTTTAACCATCGACCGGGATGCGTTTTTGTTTAATACCACATTACCGGTCACAGCCGTATCAAGCCATTTTGCCTCAAGCGCGCCTTTCTTGACAGCGTTAAATAACACACCGGTTCCGATCGGCTTCGTGAGTATTAGAAGGTCCCCGATCTCTACGTCGGAGTTTCGAATAATTTTGTTGGGGTGAACTGTGCCCGACACGGAAAGCCCGTATTTCAACTCGTCATCTTTTATAGTATGACCCCCTACCGTCACGGCTCCGGCTTCTATAACTTTTGATGCGCCCCCCTCGAGTATCCCCCTGAATATCGAATTCGGAATTCCCTTTTCCGGAAAGTTACACAGATTAATTGCCGTGATCGGCAAGGCGCCCATCGCATAAATGTCGCTTAGTGCGTTTGCGGCAGCAAGCTGTCCGAACAGGTACGGGTCGTCTGTCATCGGAGTTATGTAGTCCGCCGTCTGAACGAGAGCTATCTCATCCGTTAAACGGTACACCGCAGCGTCCTCGTAGCCTTCAAACCCGGCTATGAGATTTTCGCTCGATCCTGTCGGTAGATCTCTGACCAAATCCTCTAAGTCCTCCGGACTCAGCTTACAAGCTCAGCCGCCGGATGATGAAAATTCAGTTATTCTAATTTTTTCAGTAATTTTGCGCTTCCTTTGCTTTAAAAAATCTCTACCAAAGTTATCTCTGATTGTTCGAGATTGTCAAGGTGAAACAAGCGGAGATAGGTCAGTGATAAGGAGTTCGAAAGATAAAAGATCAGTGGGAGAGTATGCCGGAGATTAACTTAATGACCGTAGTAATATCAAAAGGCTTAGGGAAAAATCCAGCTGATTTCTCCAAAACTGCTTGATGAACGTCCTCTACCGCATACCCCGACATAAAAACGAATGGCATATTCTTGAATTTATCGTTTACCGCTTCAAAAAGTTCTATACCGCTCATTCCCGGCAAAGAGACGTCGCTTATCACAAGTCCGTACCCGTTTTTCTGCATGAGTTCAAACGCTTCCTCTCCGGTTGCGGCGCAGTCAACCTCAAAACCGCTTTTTTCAATAACACTCGACATCAATTGTAGAATCGCCACGTCATCGTCGACAACCAATACTTTATGCTTTTTGGAGGGGATATCCATTCCGAAACTGTCAAGATCAACGATTTCAGTCCCCGCGGCATACACTTTTGTTTCATAAGACGTCACGTTCAGGAGCTTGTCAACAAGCCCGGAAATTTTAGAAACCTGCTTGGGAATTAGTTCTTTAACCTTGGAATACTCTTCAACACCTTCATTTTCTGACAGGGCCGAAATGAGTTTAAGCACTTGCAGCGGCTGATTAAACTCGTGCGCTACCGCTGCCGCAAGATTCCGCACTGCCTCCTCCCTTTCCTGCTTTAATAGATTTTCTCTCAGGTCTATCCTCTCCACAACTGAACCGAGTCGGCGAGAAATATTGTGGCACATATCCACTTCTTCGCTTAGTATTTCCGTATCGTCGTTATAACCCACCTGAAGAACTCCTCTGATGCTGCCGGTAACTCCTATATCACTTGATATCATAAACTCTTCATCAATAAGCTTCCCGTTGTACACGAATACATCGTTATCGAAAATAATTCTAACCCACGATTTTTCAGGGTATCTCATTCCCGTTGGAATGATTTCCACTACCTCCTTGAAGAGATTTTCCGGTGAAGGATCTTTCTCAATTGCGCGCCCGACCCTCTGAAGACAAGAAAGCTCTCTAACTCTATGACTCAAATCAAGCGCCAGTTGTTCTCTTTCCAACCGGTTTTTCTTTTGATCAGTTATATCCGCTCCGTAGACAAATATATTATTTGTGCGGGCATCTTTAATGAGAGTTAACTGATATGAAAATCCACCGATATCCTCTTCGATGAACGTAGGCTCATTTGGCAGAAGCTTTTTTATCCGGGATTCAGTTATGTTTTTGAATAGTAAATCTATCGATTTACCAACAACCGATTCATCAAATAGTCCTTTTGCGGCAGGATTGGCAAAATTAACAATCCCAAATTCATCAGATTGAAATACAGGTCCCGGATTAAGTTTTGCGAGTAGCGCCAGATGTTCGAGCTCAGTTTGGATTTCCTCCCGAATTTTAATTTCGTTCTTTAGTATTTCATTTATTTCCGCAAGCTTTGACGTCCGTTCAGCAACCCTAATTTCTAATTCAGATTGTGATTTTATAAGGATTTCTTCCGCTGCCTTTTGTGAAGTTATATCGCGGATTATGCCGATAAATATTTTATGGTCAGAAAGCTCCACTTCGCCTATTCCAAGATAAATAGGAAATGTCGTCCCATCCTTTTTTCGCCCAATTACCTCTCTACCGATTCCGATTATCTTTGCTTTGCCGCTTCTGTGGTAGTTACCTATATAATTGTCGTGATTGTCTCTATCAGGCTCAGGCATAAGTTTCTTAAGATTTTTACCTACGAGTTCCTTAGTGGTATATCCGAAAATATTTAGTACAGCCGGATTCACCGATTCGATGATGCCTTTATCGTTAATTGAAATTATACCGTCTACGAGATTATCAAGAATGGATTTTGCCTTATCCTCTCCCATCCTAACCGCATCCCTCAGTTTATGAATTTCAGTTAAATCTTTTATGTAGATTTCTAAAAATTCACTGCTTTTTGAAACATGAACCGTAACCGGAGTAATCGCTCCGTCCTTCCCCGATAATGAATAATCGACGGATGACCAATCCGGGCTGTCCGATTTGTTTTTAATCGCCCCTTTTATATTTCGATAGAGTTTTTCGGCATAATCAGAGGACACAAAATCAGATTTTGACTTATATCCGAGTAATTTAATAAGTATGGAATTCACTACCGCCACACTGCCGTCATCGTTATAGCGGATATAACCGAGATTCAGTGACTCTGTGAGTTTCTTTGCTATCAACTCATTCGTAAGTTTTTTCCCTGATGACATTTCTATAATCTTTTCATCTCCCTTTCAAGAGTGATGAATACTATGCCCAAAGTATTTATTACCAGTCGGGATAAGTTAATATACCCCGCCCCCCTGTTCAATATTGATTGAGTACCGTAATCCCTTCCTTCTATAAATATTATCGCATAAATATCAAGAAACTTTTCCCTGCCGTTTGGAGGTGGATAAATTCCGATTGAACCGCTGGAGATAAAAAAATCATCTCCTCATTAAATTCACGAAAAGATGATTTTTTTAGTTACGAGAAATTATTACTTAAAACATTTTCCCGACACGGTCAAGACAGCCAACCCAGCCTTCTGTGTGCTTATTCTTCTCTTCTTCATCAGTAAAGAATTCGTGCAGGATAACTAACTCGGTGCTGTCTCCCGCCTCGTTGAATTCTATCGTGAGCTCTGTTTCCGCGTCTGAGGTACTCCAAAGCCATGTAGATTTAATCTTGCTGTTGGGAACGATTTCCTTGAAGATGCCGTGCGCATAAAAGGCATCCCCTTCAGGGGGCTGCATATGGTATTTGAATTCGCCTCCGACCCGGAGGTCTACTTCGGGCGGTCCCGATTCAGAGAACCCCTCCGGAAGCCACCATTTTGCAATCTCTTCCGGATTAGTCCAGGCATTCCAGACCTCTGCTACAGACGCATTTAGTTTCCTGCTTACCCGTACTGTTCTGTTGATCGATTTCGTTCATCATATCACTCCTTATTTATTTGATTTGTTTAGATATTCTGACAGAGAATCCAATTGGTGGTCCCAGAATACGCGGTATCGTTCGAGCCAATCAATGGCTCCTTTCATCGGTTCTGCAACTAATTTGATAGAGTGGACTCTTCCTCTGATATCTC
>JADFGO010000059.1 GCA_022567655.1 Candidatus Neomarinimicrobiota bacterium | reverse complement strand
CCAATTTATCGATAAGTTCAAAAACCTCCTGCATCAGACGCGACCTCGAAACTATGCTTTTTGAGACGTCCCATTTGTCTGATTCTGTCCACTTAATGAATTTTTTCAGTTCCGGTTCGATGAGTTCTTCAACCTCTTTAACAGACTCCTTGCGCATCCGGATATTTCGCGATATCACCTCCTCATACGAATCGGAGTGAGTATAGTACAGAGTCGAAATCTCATTCTGAGACGGTATCGACACAGGGCTTTCCCCGAAATCAAGAATTAGAAATGGTGATTCCCTTGTTGAGAGTTCGTTTGCGATATTATCCCCTCCCAGATCTACCGAACCGGCTTTTCCATCTCCTATGACCAATATGTCGATTCCTTTATTATAAAGTTCTTTCAGACTCAGTTTACTTACAGAATTCATCGACAGAACTCCACGCTTTTCAAACACCTCCCTTACCCGGTTCCTGAAGGAGGGAGAGGCATGAATTACGATGTTCGTTTCATCGAGTTCGCCGAATATTTTGTTCGCAAGGTCTGCCGATGCCGAAATGCTGTCCACCGCGCCATCTCTTATTCCCGTCGAACCGATTGCCCTTTTCACAACCCTCGTAAGATCTCTGTGTAATTTTGAAAATATAGGACCGATACGGTCCGCCTCTCTTGCCGAACTCATTTCAGAGTCGAGTTGCCTGTACCATCTATCACTTCCGACCGGCTCTATGTCAAGCCCGCAGCTTAACCTGAAAAGCTTTTCAACCGACTCACCATGAGTGTAGGTCACGATCTTATCACTCAGACTCTCAAATTCTTTCTTCAATCGAGTAAATCTCAGATTCTCAACAGCTGAAACGACAAACAGGTAGACTAAATCTTCAAACTCGACTCTTATCGCCTCATCAGATTCGGATATTGTGCTTTTTTCTATAGAATCCAAAGATTTGTACTCGACGGATTCTTTATCCTTCGGTTTAAAATTCGGGTAAATGGCGCCTGAGATTTTCAATTTCTACTCTTTCTACGGAAACAGATGAAAAGTTGTCATCAGTATGTTTACTACAAAAAAGGTAAAAAATATCATCAGGAATCCGACCAGTGAAAGATACGCCGATTCTTTGGCGCCTAACCGTTTCAATAAATGTCTTAATATGAAATAACCGTATATAGCCCACGTAAGGATGACAGAAATTATCTTCGGATCAAAGAACGAAATTCCTGCTTCCGGCACCTGAAAAGCGTTGAAAAAACCTAACAACATTCCCGCTGTCAGGAAAACAAAGCCAAAATAGACTGATATGACTATTACCTGTGAAAGAAATTGTAAAGAAGGAAGGTTTATGTACAGTATTCCCAATTTTTGTCTTTTGATCTTTTGCGACAGCAGCAAATGCATAACTCCTGCGATCGCTCCTAAAGAAAATGCGGAGTAGGAGACTATCATGGATATCACGTGAATTTCAAATATCGCGTTCTCCAATATTGGTGATTGGACGGCGTCAGTTCTTATAAATATTGATGATATTCCCTGCAACAGTATGACAAGCGGAAGAAGAAATATGCCGAATGACCGGTCTTTAACGACGATTTCTATAAACATATATATCAGGGAGATCAGCAGGACGAAAGTCGTTAGAGCTCCGAATAGACTTCCAATCGGCAAATTTCCTGAATTGAAATACAACGCTCCCCAATAAAACAGGTGAATAACAATAGCAGTTTGCAACACGTTGACGGGTTTTAGCAGGAAACCTCTTCGTTTTCCCGTAAAATCGAGAGCGTAATAGTACAACGCTGCGATGTATGCGAAAAGAACTACGAATTTGAGTATCTGTACCATTAATTTAGCCGCCTATTATTTCTTAAGGTATTTAAGAACGATATGAGAGTCAAGAACGAAACTGAATGAGAATATTCATATCGTTTCATATTGAAACGCTAAATTTCATATTGAAAAACAATCGCAATTTAATCTGTACATTTTAAGTGTTCTATGTTATTGTTAATTAAAGGTTTATATAGTACAGTTTTCTTCGTTACGCTCATCGTTCCTACTGCTGCTTTTTATAGATAAATTGATATTATTTTGAAACAATATGTCTGTTCAACTAACGCCGGGTTGATTTCATGAATAATATTTGACAGTGAGACGCTCGAACGGTTTTCACGTCACCCTGAGCGTGGTCGAAGTGTGTAAGCTAAATTGGTTATGCTTCGACTCCCCGCCCGACATCTATCGGGCAATCTCGTTTTTTTTGGAGTGCTCCAGCGGAGTTCTCCGAGGGAGTCCTTCGTGACCTTCGGAACATTAACTGAGTTAATGCAGCATCGACACAGTCGGCGTGCTCCATGCCGGTAAATAGTGGAACAGTCTTCCTGAGCTCTTAACCGCTGACCGATAAATCAGATTGAATCGGCTACCACCTGTGCGATGTCCACCGTTTTCATTTGCTCGGCTCTACCCGTTTCATTGATTCCGTCCCTTATCATCGTCTTGCAGAAGGGACATGCGGTAGCTACCGTATCCACATTTATCGAAGCGGCTTCATCAACGCGGTTTTGGTTGACCTTAGGCGTAGTTTCTTCTAACCACATTCTCCCTCCTCCGGCGCCGCAGCAGAAACCGTTTTCCCTCGATCGCGGCATCTCCGTCATAGAAACCCCCGGGACCGAGGAGAGCGCTTCCCTGGGACTGTCATAGATGCCGTTGTGCCTCCCTATAAAACATGAATCGTGATAAGTTAAATTAAGTTTATTCTCTTTTTCCGGTTTGATTTTTCCATCCCGTATTAACTCCGCTATAAAATCGGTGTGATGCACGACCTCGTAATTTCCTTCCAGCTGGGGATACTCGTTTTTAATAGTATTGAAACAGTGCGGACATTGAGTCACTATTTTCTTAATTCCGTATTTCTCAAAAGTCTCTATGTTCTGTGAAGCAAGCACCTGAAAGAGGTATTCGTTTCCGAGTCTTCGAGCCGCATCACCCGTGCACGTTTCTTCTTTACCCAGAATCGCAAATTTTACTCCCGCCTCTTTCATAATTTTTATCATGGATGTCGATACGGGTTTATTCGCATCGTCGAGCGCTCCGGCACAGCCCACCCAGTATAGGACTTCGATTTCACCGGGTGAATCGTTCATCCTCGGAACGTCAAGTCCATCTGCCCATTCCTCTCTCTTTGATGAGCTTAAGCCCCAGGGGTTTCCATGCGTTTCGAGATTTTTGAATGTATTGTTCAGCTCAGGCGGAAAACTGCTTTTTTCAAGAACCAAATGCCGGCGCATTCCGACGAACCTGTCGATAAAATCGATAAAGAGGGGACAAGATTCCTCGCACGCTTTACACATCGTGCAGGCCCAGATTGTCTCTTCGGCGATCACACCGCCCACGAGCGACGGACCGCTCCATTCTTCCTTGGGGTGATTGATTAAGGTGGTTGATTTGTCGTTAAGATGGTCTCTCATATTTTCGTTCACGAGCTTTGGCGAAAGCGGTTTTTCGGTGGCGAACGCGGGACAGGCATCCTGGCATCTGCCGCACTCCGTACACGTATAGACATCAAGAAGGTCTTTCCAGCTGAACTGTTCGATTTGCGAAACGCCGTAATTTTCAGCGTTCTCGATGTCAAGCATCGGCAAAGCGCCGTAATTGAGAGTTCTGTAATAAACGTTGAACAGGGACGTTATCACGTGAAAATGTTTTGAGACCGGTAAAAAGGCGAGGAAAAATGTCAATGACAGCAAATGAATCCACCAGGATACTCTGAAGACAGCGCCGACACTGTCAGCGTTCATACCCTCAAAGATAATTGCTAATTTGTTCCCGAGCGGCGAGGTTGACAGCACCGTCCCTTCTGTCGCCCGCAGCAGCAGATCGGTAAACATCAGGATTCCGATGAGACTCAAAATCAAAGCGGCATCCCATGAAAGAGTTATCCTGGGTGGCTTGATCAATGTTCTCCTTACACCCGCCCAGAGAACCATCATTAGAACCGCAACTTCGAAGAAGTCGATAAACGGAAGATAAAGAATGCTGAGTAGATCACCCGGTCCGAAAAGAGGCAGGCTCCAATCGGGATAAAATCCTTTTCCGACAAAGTGTATCGAGTTTATCACCACTGCCATGAAACCCCAGAATATGATGGCATGCATGATCCCCGCACCGATGTACTTAGGGGCCAGAATTCTTCCCTGACCGAGAAAAAATTTAAAAACACCGGACAGTCTCGCACCTATATTTCCTGAGCGGTCCTCGCGAACGGCTAATCTGAGCACCTGAATTTTTCTGCTCATCAAAACTAAAAAGAAGCTGAACGACACAAATAGGATTCCCGCAAATATCAACATGGACAAAATATTCTCAATGGGATTCAAGAAATTTCTCCTTTTCTGTCAGATTAGTGTGATCAGCCGTTACGCTAATTTATCATACAACTTTGACTGTTACAAGATTAACTAAAGACAGTTCATAGGCACGGGATTGAAGACTTAGTTTAATCACTAAAATATAATCGAGAACCCTTGATCAATAAGGAAATTGCCTACAAAATCTACGGGTTAAACCTGGGTTATGTACTTATCAGTGTGATGCCGTGTATTTTCCACACCGAGTTTTTTGAAGAGGAATTCAAATTTGTTCTGTAAGTCACTGAAGATAGTCTTTTTTATATCGGCATCAAGTTCCCAAAACTCCCTTTTGAAGGGACCAAAGCCCTTTTTACGGGTATTATAGTAGAATTGTTTATCCGTCCACTCCTCCTTCCGTTCATCGGCATGAGCTTTGGAAAGGTGCTCATATATTGAATCCCGGAACTCCTGCGGCAGGGCGGGATGGTCAAAAATCAAATTCTGAAAAGCGGTCGCGAGGTGAATCTCCGCACATCCGACCTCCGGGAATCTATTGAAGACTTCATCCGGAAGTGTAGATGCTCCGTGTTGAACCGCACCGCACAACCCGTGCGTATTCCGGGCGCTGTCGGACAGGACTCCCAGAGTCTCAATATCAAGGTTCACGTCCGCGATACTCCCGTCGGGTAAAACGACTCCTCCGTGCGATGTACCAGTTTGAACGCTGATCTTGCTGATTCCGGTCAGATCAGCCGGAAGAGATTTGCTGTACCCTTCCATAAATGCTTCGAGTTCCTCGGGAGTACTGTTCTTTTTACCGACCTCCCCTATCTCGCCGCCCACTGAGACAGTGACGTTATACGGTTCATTTTCCCTTATAAATTCAGTTAAGAGAGCGCAGTTTTCGTAGTTTTCCCTCTGCTGTTCGGAAAGACCTTCCAGCTCTAAATCGACAAGAGTGGAAGTGTCGACGTCGATGTTATAAAAATCGGCGTCGATCGCCTCTAAGATCAGTCTTTTGATATCGTTCACTTCCGTTTCGCCGTTCTTGTTATAGGCGCTTGCCTTGATCTGGAAATGGTCCCCCTGAATGAATACAGGCCCCCTGTAACCGGTATTGATAGCTGCCGCACAGATCATTGCGGAGAATTCTGAAGGTCTTTGAAGTGTATACCCGATTTCGGAGCGGGCGATCTCAAAAATGAAAGGTCCGACGTCAAGCTTCATTGCCGCTCTGAAAACAGTGGCGGCAAAATGATGAGTCATCCCCCGGATGTTTATCGCCGGTACTGTAAAACCCGCCGCTTCTCCACGCCCCATTGCCTCATAGAGATTTTGAATTGAAGCGGGGTATGCGCCCAGATTTCTCGATATTGACCGGATAAGTACCTGGCACAGTTCTTTTACTCCATCCTCTTTGTGAAACAGGGCTGTTTCTATCAGGTTATCCATCACTTCACCGTGTAAACGCTCTTCATCGTTTACTTCGGGTGTCAGATCATCCCCTAAATCAACAATCCCTTTGATGGATTCCTTTAATTCCATTACGTTTTTATAGATCACGCTTAAAATTACCCGTTATGCTAATTCGTTTAAATAATCTTCGTCGAATCCGAAGGAGACACCATTAGAAGAGACGATCAGAGGTCTTTTAATCAGATTCGGATCTTCAAGCATCAAAGAAATCGCTTCCTCTTTTGAAGGAAGTTTCACACCCAAACTCTTTTCCCTGTATATCTTGCTTCTTGAGTTCAGATACGTCTTAAGATTGTCGCTGTGGATATTTTTCTTGAGAAATTCCGGTGGGGGAGGTGAGGATATGATGTCGACATAATCTATTTCTACGTCATGATCCTTCAGCCACTCAAGAGCTTTCTGAGTGGTCTTACATGTCGATTTACCATATACCCGTATATCGGTCAAAAGTTATATGTCCAATATCAAGTGTCGGGGTCAGAAACACACCTATTGAATCGACAGTGTTCGATGAGCAATACTGCTTTGATCGATATCGCCCGAACTGTTCAATACAAAAATTCGATTAGGCGAAATAGTCAGCGTTTGTCTTGGTGAATTTCTCCCATTCTGATGGCAGATCCGCCTCGTCAAAAATCGCGTCTACCGGGCAGGGATCTACACAGGCGCCGCAGTCTATGCACTCATCGGGATCGATGTAAAGCATATCCACTTCTTCAAATTGAGCTTCATCCTTGGTAGGATGGATGCAGTCAACGGGACAAGCATCTACACATGATGCGTCCTTTTCATCTATGCAGGGTTCAGCTATTACATATGTCATTTTTTTCTCCCTTCCCTAATTTGGAAAGCAATATTTAAGCCCCTATTTTTAAGTTCTTACTGAATTTAAATCGCTCGTTTACACAATGCAAGATTTTTTCAATGTACAGTGAAAATTGTTTGTTGTTATCAATTTTAGTCTGTTTTGAATCTACGATTTTAGTTGCCCGATCGCCTGTTTGAGTGTATCCCATCCTAAAAGTGCGCATTTTATCCGGGCTGGAAATTGCTTCACACCCTGGAGAACTTCGAGCTCGCCCATATCAATTTCCGGGTCTTCCTCACCTTTCATCATAGCCCGAAAATTTTCTACCAGCTCCAGGACTTCATCAGGAGTCAATCCCTTTATTTTGTCTGTCATCATAGATATAGAAGCCTGACTGATGGAGCAGCCTTCACCCTGAAATTTTATATCGGTAACCTGTTTCCCGTCCGTCTGTATATGAAGGGTAACCGTATCTCCGCACAACGGATTATGACCGTTGAATTCCAGTTCAGGCGATTCGAGAACACCGCGATTGTGCGGATTTTTGTAATGATCGATTATTACTTCTTTGTATAGGTTGTCTAAGCTCAATTAAATATCTTTTTTATCTTTTGGAGCGCAGCAATAAAAGTGTCTATCTCTTCTTCCGTATTGTAAATATAAAAACTGATCCGGCTCGTTGAGCTCACGTTAAGCCATTTCATCAGCGGCTGAGCGCAGTGATGCCCTGCACGAACAGCGACACCTTCACCGTCCAGCAGTTGTGCCACGTCGTGAGGGTGCGTGCCATCGAGGTTGAAGGAGATAATGCCTGAACGGTTGGTCTTGGGTCCATACACCTCGACCCCGCCGACCTTTGCGATCTCACTCACTGCATATTCGCAGAGTTTTACCTCGTGTTCATGAACCGCGTCCATTCCTATCTTATCCAGGTAATCTAATGCGGCGCCGTATCCTATAGCCTGAATGTAATTCGGTGTACCGGCTTCAAATCTCATCGGTGGTTCTTTATAGGTGGATTCATGCAAACCGACCTCAAGGATCATCTCTCCTCCGCCGAGAAACGGATTCATTTCTTCTAAGTGTTCTGATTTACCGTAAAGAATACCCACGCCGGTCGGTCCGAGCATTTTGTGCGCTGAACACACAAAGAAGTCGCAGTCTATCTCTGTCAGATCGACCTTGAAATGAGGGGCAGCTTGCGCTCCGTCGAAAAGTACCGGTACTCCGGCTGAATGTGCGATCTCGACAATTTCTCCGGCGGGATTTACATTACCGAGAACGTTTGAAGCATATGAAATGGCTACGAGTTTTGTATTTTTCTCTCCCACGAGCTCTTTAAATCTGTTCATGTTCAGCGAACTGTCCTCGTTCAGCCCGGTGAATTTCAGCTCCACGCCGACCTCCTTCGACAACAACTGCCACGGGACCAGGTTGCTGTGATGCTCCATCTCCGAAAGAATGATCGCATCTCCCTTTTTCAAATACTTCCTTCCCCAGGAATGAGCCACAAGATTTACCGATTCGGTCGTCCCGCTGGTGAATATTATCTCTTCAGGCTTCGGAGCATTGAAAAATTTAGCTACTTTCACACGTGCGTCTTCGTATGCTTCGGTGGACTTTTCGCTTAAATAGTGAATCCCTCTGTGCACGTTGGCATTATGCTTGAAGAGGTACTCCTCCATCATTTTGACAACAGACTTTGGTTTTTGGGTGGTCGCGGCGTTGTCTAAGTAAACCAACGGTTTGTCGTGAATCAATTGCGAGAGTATAGGGAAATCCTTGCGGATTTCATTTACGTCAAACATGCTCATAGATTATCATTCGTCGATGTTGACAAATATAACATCGTCTTCAATTTCTATCTCGAAAGTTTTAACAGGAACTACCGCCGGCATTCCGACTGCTTCGCCGGTAGTGACGTCAAATATGGCCCCATGCCGTGGACAGGTTATAAGATTTCCTTCAATAGTGCCCTGGTCAAGCGGCGCTCCATCGTGTGTACATACGTCTTCAATCGCATGAAACGAACCGTTTACGTTACAAACGGCAATCTTCTTTTCGTTAATTTCAAACGAATGCATACTTCCGACCGGAATTTCGTTAATTCCCCCGACCCTTTCACGCGGCATTCATACTCCTATTTTTTTATCGATGAAAGAGTAAATGTGTTCTCTGAGTATATCAGAGTCAATAGATTTCAGAACAGGACCGAAATAGCCGTTTATTATGAGCTTTTCCGCTGCGTGTCGTGAAATACCGCGGGTCATCAGGTAGAAGATCTCCTCTTCATCTAAATGCCCTACCGTAGCGCCGTGACTTGCTTTCACATCGTTGGCATTTATTTCGAGAGTCGGAACGGAATCCGCTCTCGCCTCGTCGCTCAAAATGATATTATTATTGGTTAGATATGAGTCGGTGCGTTGAGCCACTTCAAAGATTTTTATCAATCCCCTGAAGACCGAACGTGACTGATCCGTCAGCACGCCTTTATATAATAGATTTCCTGTCGTGTCAGGGGCTTCATGACTCATTAATCCCCAGAAGTCGTGGTGCTGTTTGCCGCTGCCGACGAAAAATCCCCGCGTAGTAGTCGATGCGCCCTGCCCCTTAAGTAATGTATCGTAAAAACTCTTTGTCACTTTTCCTCCGAGAGTACCTACAACCCAGTTAATGGAAGCGTCCCTCTCGACACGCGCTCTCTTGGTCGTAACGTCCACAACGTTATCTCCCCAATTCTGGAGCGTCATGTATTCTAATGATGCGCCTTCGCCGATGATTACTTCCGATACCGAAGAGTTTATTGAATCTGTCTCGTAATTTTTCGAGCGGCACTGTTCAATATATGTAGCCCTGGCTCCCTGTTCCAACACAATCAGAGAACGCTGAAACAGAGCCTTTCCGCCGTCCGTCATCAATATGTACGTCTTGAACGGTTTGGCAATTTCCACGCCTTTCGGGACGTAAAGAAATACGCCGCCGCTCCAGAGCGCCGCATTTAAGGAAGAGAATTTTTCCTCATCGACCGGAACGAGTTTCTCCATAAAGTGCTTTTGGATCAGATCGGGATAATTTTTAACCGCATCTGTCATACTGCAAAAGATTACGCCCTTTTCCGATAACTCGGGGTCGATGTCGGTAAACGTAATTACGGAATCGTGATTGATCAGAAGTCCGGGTTTGCACATTCCTCCGTTCTCTTCTAAATCGATAGCCTCATCCGACAACAGGGAAATTGCCTCCGCCGGAAACGCATCAAATTTCTTTACCGGTTCATATTTTGATGAGATCTGCGGTTTTGTACCCTTAAGGTCAAGGGATGAAAAATCCGTGTATTTCCACATCTCATCCCGAACGGTCGGCATCGGTAGATTCTCATATGCCTTCCATGCTTCTGTCCGCTTATCGCTTATCCAATCCGGACTCTCCGATTCCGAGGAGATACGTTCTACGTCTTTGAGATCATAATCAAAGAGTTCTGTCATTTATTATTTTCCTGACTCTAATTCTGGATAATTATTTAGCCGACAGAACCTTCCATTTGAAGCTCAATGAGCCTGTTCATCTCGACCGCATATTCCAAGGGTAACAACTTCGTAAACGGTTCGATGAATCCATTAACAATCATATTACGCGCGGTGTCCTGCGGTATCCCTCTCTGCATCAGGTAAAATAATTGATCGTCCGAGAGTTTGGAAACCGATGCTTCATGCTCTACTGTGGCTGTTGGATCCTCTATTTCTATATAAGGGTATGTGTCAGTAGCAGACTCTTCATCAAGCAAGAGTGCGTCACAATTCACAGTGCTCTTACAGTCTATCATACCTTCATGAATTTTAACCAATCCACGGTAAGTCGACCTACCCTTTCCTTTACTAATTGATTTCGATATAATATTAGAGGATGTGTTAGACGCTAAATGAACGACTTTGGAACCGACGTCCTGATGTTGTCCCGTATTCGCGAATGCTATGGAGATAACGTCCGCTTTGGCTCCCTTTTCCATCAAGAAAACCGATGGATATTTCATCGTTACCTTGCTTCCGAGATTTGCGTCTATCCATTCCATTGTGGCGTTTTCATATGCCTGAGCGCGCTTGGTCACAAGATTGTAAACGTTGCCTGACCAGTTTTGCAGAGTAGTGTAGCGTACACGTGAATTCTTCATACAGATAATTTCCACAACTGCTGAATGAAGCGAGTTAGTGGTGTAAGTTGGGGCTGTGCATCCTTCAATGTATTGAATGTTGGAGCCTTCATCTGCGATTATCATCGTTCGCTCGAACTGTCCCATATTCTGGGTGTTGATCCTGAAATACGCCTGCAGCGGCAATCCGACGCGTACTCCTTTCGGGATATAAAGAAAACTACCACCGCTCCAAACGGCAGTGTTGAGCGCTGCGAGTTTGTTATCCGCCGCCGGAACAACCGTACCGAAATATTTCTTCAGGAGCTTTTCATGCTCTCTGAGCGCGGTGTCGGTATCGACAAATATGACCCCCTGCTTTTCCCATTCGCCTTTAAGAGCGCCATAAACTGACTCGCTGTCATACTGAGCCTCCGCTCCCGCGAGAAACTTCCGTTCCGATTCGGGTATACCGAGCTTCTCGAAAGTGTTCTTGATCTCTTCCGGTA
Organism: Candidatus Neomarinimicrobiota bacterium; assembly: GCA_022567655.1. Taxonomy (NCBI): domain Bacteria; kingdom Pseudomonadati; phylum Fidelibacterota; species Fidelibacterota bacterium. The sequence continues at coordinate 2,667 of JADFGO010000059.1, read as the reverse complement.
CATCATCCCAGTCCGTCATTTTTCTGTCCGACGCGCGAACGAAATAGATTATATCATCGAAGTCGATATCCGAGAGATCGGCTCCCCATTTCGGCATAGGTTTTTCCAGGAATATTTCATATGCCTTCAGGCGAGTCTCGGTCATCCAGCCGGGTTCGCTCTTTATGGCTGAGATATCCTCAACAACTTGACGGGATAACCCTTTGTCAAATATTATCTCCGGTTTAACCTCATCGGAGAATCCGTATTTATATTCGCTTAATCCTATATCACTTGTTGATACTGCCATTGCCCTTATCCTTTCCCGGTTGACCATATTTCTCTTTCAACCATTCGTAGCCTTTTTCTTCCAACTTCTCTGCTAATTCATAACCGCCCGATTCGACTATTTTACCTTCGATCATAACATGTACATAATCGGGATTTATATAGCGCAGTATCCTCTGATAGTGCGTTATCACCAACACAGATGAATCCGAAGGCAGCAGCTCGTTAACGCCTTTCGCGACTATCTGCAGCGCATCTATGTCCAGCCCCGAGTCTGTCTCGTCGAGAACCGCCAGCTTCGGCTGAAGCACAGCCATCTGCAGTATCTCATTGCGCTTTTTTTCACCTCCGGAAAATCCTTCGTTCAGGTATCTGCCGGAGAATGATTCGTCAATTTGGAGAAACTCCATTTTTTCCTTCAGCATCTTTCTGAATTCCCAGATGCTCAGCTCTTCTTTTTTAATCGTGTTATACGCTATGCGCAGAAAATTATCTACCGTAACACCGGGCACCTCGGATGGATACTGAAAAGCGAGAAACAAACCGTTTCTTGCCCTCTCATCGGGAGACATATCAAAAATGTCCTTCCCCTCCATCAATACCGAACCGCCGGTGACCTTGTAACTCTCTTTTCCAGCCAGAGCGTATGCAAGCGTACTCTTCCCGGTTCCGTTCGGACCCATAATGGCATGTACTTCTCCCGGTCCGATCTGCAGATCGACGCCGTTCAGAATCTGCTTATCGTCTATACTTACATGGAGGTCTTGTATCGTTAACAAGCCGTTCTTTTCAGTCATATTTGTTCTTTCTAATCCTTTCTTAAATTATCGGCTGCGTCAGGCAGCAGCTAAAATCTTTTTCTCGTCGTACCGGAATTTGGGGAACGTACCGAAATCGCGGTCGCTGTCGGGACTGTCAAGCATAAATTTGGTACGGTCTATCCAGTCCTTTAAGGAAATCAAAAGCTCCGGCACACTGATTCCTTCATCGATTTCCGAATAGTCCGACAGTTTCACGTATGCCTTGCTGAGCTGCCGGAACGCCCCGACATGGTTTGAATCTCTTAGGTGGTAAAAACCTACCGCCACGTGTATCAATCCCTGAAGAAACCGCCTCAAATCTCCCCCCTTGTCCATCCAGATTTCCTCGAGAGTTTCGTGACAGGCAAAATACTTCCCCCTGTTGTGTTCCTCAAGACCCTTTATAAGCTCACGCCGTTCATCTATAGTCAATATCGCTAACAATTCCATCTTTCTTAAGCTATTGTAATCACTTACCTTAACAAATTACGACAACTTTTGTCTGAATTGAATATACTTAGGTGAATGCTTATTGGCAAGGGAAATTTTCATCTTTAACATACTCGCTTGATCGCACTAATAAACCGTTAAAACGGTTACAGATTATGCTTTCGTATATCAATAACCCCTAACTTAAGTTAGGGGCTAATAAGAATCATCAATTTCCGATAACCATTTTAATGGTTTTCTTGTGCGAGTCAGGATTTATCCTGACCGCACGATATAGAACAAGTGTCATGCTGAGCGTAGTCGAAGCATGATATCCGCTGTCATAAACCCTTCGACTCCCCGCCTTGTGGTGACAATTCGTCCTGCCCGACTTCTTGCCCGTCAGACCGATGCCGGGCTGGCCAGGCGGGCAAGGAGGAGAACACAAGGAGTGGTTAATTTATAAATGCGGTCAGGATAAATCCTGACTCGCACCCGTTATTGGCTGATAACAGGTGTGGCGCAGGCACCTGCGGTGACGGCGCCACATTGGAGAGAGTTATTGTGGCTAATGCTAAATAGTTCTTGTGTTAATCATTTCACAGATAATATTTTGCTAAGCGAAGAATCAATAATGCATAATTTGTTGACAACTATATTATGATTGAAATCAATCTTAATGATAGTAAATGGTATTATCGGCATTCCCTCGTTTCTTCAGGATAAAAAAACATACGAGGATCGGGGAATAGATGCTATGTGGAGTTCACCCTTGAATCAGCGCTCGAAAACAGGTCCTCAATATGTTCAACGCGGTAGCATGAATGTTCTTGCAATCCTTGTTGATTTCTCAGACAATCCTAGTCAGGTAGATGCAACATACTTCGACGATCTTTTATTCGGTACCGGGTTCGGAAGCATGGGCCACTATTTCAATGCTGTAAGTTATGGCAATCTCGACATCATCAGCGTAAATATGCCGAGCGCAATTGGCTGGAGGTCATCCTCCCAATCTTATGCGTACTATGTCGATGGACAGAACGGATTTGGCAGTTATCCTAAGAATTCACAAGGTATGGCAGAAGATGTGATTAACATTGTCGATGGTGTCGTGGATTTTTCGAATTACGACAATGATGGCGACGGTTATGTCGATGGTATCTTTATCATT
>JADFGO010000058.1 GCA_022567655.1 Candidatus Neomarinimicrobiota bacterium | reverse complement strand
CGGAAGCTCTTTGCGATGCATCAAGTCAATGGCGCTTAGATGATCTGAGTGATCTGATGCTGCAGCTAAAATCGGTACACGACCTGACCAGAAAATTAGAGCAGTCCTGATGAACGAAGAGAGTCATGCGGCGCTGAAAAAAATCAAAGTCATATTGACGGACGTGGACGGCGTGATGACCGACGGCGGGATCGTGCTGGGTACGGACGGAAGGGAATTTAAGCGTTATGACGTAAAAGACGGCATGGGCGTCACGATGGCGAGGAGCGCCGGATTAAAGGTATGCATCATTACCGGCAGGAGTTCGGAGTCGGTGAGTTTACGCGCCGAGGAGCTGAAAATCGATAAAATATATCAGGGTTCTTCGGACAAAGTTAAAGCGTATACGGAAATAAAATCCGAATATGATTTGGAAGACGAGAATTTTTTACACGTAGGCGATGATCTCCTGGATCTGCCGCTGTTTGATCTGGTAGGTTTCAGCGCCGCGCCTGCCGACGGCATAAAGTTAGTCAAGGAGAAGGCTGATTACATTGCTTCGGCAAAGGGCGGGCATGGAGTCCTGAGGGAAGTGATAGATCTGGTTTTAACCGCGCAGGATAAACTTGATGAGGTTGTGAAAAAATTCGGAACAGTGAGTGAGACAGGCGGATAAGGTTTGACAGTCGAGACGACAATAGAGAAAGCCAAAGAGGTAATTAGAGTTGAAGCGGATGCGATTTCCACGCTAAGTGAAAGGATAGATAAAACATTTGTCGATGCGGTTGAAATGCTGTTTCACTGCAAGGGAAGAGTGATAGTCACCGGCGTCGGTAAGAGCGGGCTCGTAGCAAGGAAAATTGCCGCAACTTTAGCAAGCACAGGCACTTCGGCATTTTTTATTCATGCCGCCGAAGGACTTCACGGCGATCTGGGAGTGGTCAGAGAAGAAGACGTGATCCTGATCGTTTCCAAGAGCGGCGATACTTTCGAGTTGAACGCGCTGGTCCCTCAACTGAAAAACATAGGGGTTAAGATGATAACGATTAGCGGCAATGTCGATTCGCCCCTCGCAAACGCATCGAATATCGTCCTTGACGCAAGCGTAAAAGAAGAAGCCTGCCCTCATGACCTCGCGCCGACCGCGAGCAGCACAGCTGCGCTTGTGTTCGGCGACGCGCTCGCCGTTGCACTGCTCGAAAGGAGAGGATTCACCATGGAGGATTTTGCCTCGATTCACCCCGGCGGAAACCTCGGAAAAAAATTACTGACCCGTGTGAAAGACTTGATGTACACCGGAGAACAGATTCCCATCGTCAAGGAGGATTCTCCCTTCAGCGACGTAATCCTCGAAATGAATCATAAGAGGTTCGGCGCTGTATGCGTGGTCAACGATGAAGGAGTGTTGGAAGGTATTATTACCGAAGGGGATTTAAGGCGGGGGCTCGAAAAGGGAGATGAAATACTCAAGACCAAAGCCGCGGATGCGATGTCGGTGAACCCGAAAGTTGTTGAGCCGGAGGCATTGGCAGTCGATGCGCTTGCACTCTTAGAGGAACATAACATACTTCAGGTCATAGCGGTAGATAGTGAAAAAAGACCAGCCGGCATGATTCACCTTCACGATCTTTTAGAAGCGGGTATAAAGTAGATGACGCTCTCCAGCCCGATAAGCTTTTTAACTCTTTTCCTGATGGTATCGATCTTGTCGGCGTGCGGAAAGCAGGATGTTCAGGATAATATGACCGACTCAGAACCCGAACCCGAGCTGATGCCTGATCAGGAATCCTGGAACTCCGAGATAATATTGACTTCGGGGGGAAAAAAAATTGCGCTCATTAAAGCGGGTCATATGGCAAAATTCGAGAACAAGAGCATAATTCTGATGGATGAGGGCGTTGAGATCGATTTTTATGACGACGAAGAAAACCACACGTCGCATCTCAAGTCAGACAGGGGTGAGATCAACGAAAGATTAAGGGATTTGAAGGCAATTGGGAACGTGGTAGTTGTATCGGACAGCGGAGAGACCCTTTTTACGGAAGAGCTGCTTTGGAAGAATAAAATGCAAAAGATTATTTCCGAAGTTGATGTGATGATCGCTACGGGAACTGATACTATATACGGCATCGGGTTTGAGTCCGATGTAGGATTGACCAGTTGGACGATAAAAAAACCGAGAGGTAAAACAACGAGGTTAGTCGGAAAAGATGACGAAATTTAGATTCTCGAAAACTCTCGGCGTCCAGGGATTGAGAAAGCGGTACGGTAGAAACGAGGTGGTAAAAGGCGTCAGCCTCGAAGTGAATAAGGGAGAGATTGTGGGACTTCTCGGACCTAACGGAGCCGGGAAAACAACGACCTTTAATATGATAACAGGTATGATTCGACCGAACGGCGGTTGTGTTTACATTGAGAAAGAAAACATAACTTCACTTCCCATGTATAAGCGGGCAAGAAAAGGGATCGGCTACCTTTCTCAAGAACCTTCGGTTTTCAGAAGGCTGTCGGTAGAAGACAACCTGAAGCTTATTCTCCAAACGATGAAGCTTTCAAGGAAGGAGATATCCATCAGGGTAGATCGCTATCTCGATGATCTATCAATCACGCATATAAGAAAGCGCAAAGGTTATCAACTATCAGGAGGTGAACGTCGAAGAACGGAGATCTGCCGGGCTCTTTTGACCGAACCGGATTTTATGCTTCTCGATGAGCCGTTTTCCGGGATCGATCCTATAGCGGTCGAGGATATACAAAATATTGTGGTTGACCTTAGACGCAAAGGCATAGGTGTTCTTATTACCGACCATAACGTCCATGAGACTTTATCAATCACGGACAGGGCTTACCTCCTGTTCGAAGGAAAGATTTTCAAGGAAGGATCGAGCGAGTTCCTTGCGAGCGACCCTGAAGCGCGAAAGCTCTACTTAGGGGACAAATTCAGGTTGGACAGATAACCATGTTGGAACTCAAACTAACACAAAGCCTCAAACTCGTTCAGTCGCCGCAGCAAATTCTGCTTTCAAGTCTGCTGCAGCTGCAGGTGCAGGCTTTGGAATTGAGAATTCAGACCGAGCTCGAGATGAACCCGATACTCGAGATCGAGGAAATAGATGATCCGATGCTTGAGATGGAAACCGAAGATGAGGATGAGACGGATGAATTCGATTTGGACGATTATTTCGAGAACGACGATTATTATGAACACAGGGCGCCCACGGATAGAAGTGTCGAGGAACATGAGATACTTCAAGTAGCGCGAATCACGTTCAAGGAATTTTTGCTCGAACAATTTCGGCAGATAAAGCTTTCAGATGAGGAGACAAGATCGGGAGAAGAGATTATCTGGAATATAGATTCCAACGGCTACCTGACAGCTTCATTGGAGGAGATTGCCGAACTGACCGGAATAGATGTAAATGTTGTGAAGCGTGTTCAGTCCAAGATACTGAAACTCAACCCCCCGGGAGTCGGCGCATTAACTCTCCGCGAATGCCTGCTGGCTCAATTAGAAGAAAAGGGGCAGGAGGGAATCGCAATGGATATAGTCAGGGATTATTTTGATCACTTTGCAAACAAGCGATTCGAAAAGATAATCCAGGGGATGGGCATCACCATGGAAGATATAATCGGCGCAAATAAGATAATATCGGAATTGAATCCCAAGCCGGGATTGAGTTTTTCCGACCAGAAGCTGGATTACGTCATTCCGGATTTTACTGTCGAGAATAAAGACGGGGACCTTACCGTCATACTCAATGACTTCTCGCTGCCGGAATTAAAGATAAACAATCATTATAAGTTGATGGCGGAGGACAGAAAAAACGTCGATAAGGACACGCGGAGTTATCTGAGGAAAAAAATCGAATCGGCGCGCTGGCTCATAGCCTCTATTTACCAGAGAAAACTTACTATGATCAACGTGATGGAGGCGATCGTCAAGCGCCAGATCGAATGGTTCGAGCAAGGTCCCGGTTTCCTGAAACCTATGATCCAGAAAGACGTAGCGGGAGATATAAATATGGATCATTCCACAGTGAGCAGGGCAACGGACGGAAAGTATGTGCAGACAGACCATGGAGTCTTTCCATTGAAGTATTTTTTCAGTGAAGGGCTCGAAAGCAGCGACGGCAAGGTCGTATCGACAAGCAATATCAAAATTCGGTTGAAAGAATTGATAGAAAATGAGCCGGAAGGTAAACCGTTGAGTGACGACAACTTGACGAAAATTCTTGTTTCTGAGGGATTTAACGTTGCCCGAAGAACAGTAGCCAAATACAGGGAGCACATGAGCATCCCCGTTGCGCGGCTGAGAAGAAAAATAGGAGTGTAATAAAGATGGATTACAGAAAAGTAGTAATAGGAGGCGAAGAATTTTTAGTACCCAAATTAGCTTCGTCCGGAATAATTATGGCGATATTAGCCATAGTTGCCGTAATTCTCGTCTGGACGGTCTTTTACAGTGTCGGACCGGATGAGGTAGGTGTGGTACTCAGATTCGGAAAATATGTCCGAACGGCACCGAGCGGGCTGCATTTTAAGCTGCCTTTAGGCATAGAGACGGTTAAAAAACCCAAGATAAGAAAACGCTTTACTCAGGAATTCGGATTTCGGACGGTCAGACCGGGAGTTCAGTCTACAATTACGAAAACCGGGTTCGGGGGTGAATCGCTTATGCTTACGGGAGACCTGAACAGCGCCGTCGTAAACTGGATAGTGCAGTATCAGATAAAAGACCCGATCGAATATTTATTCAACGTTCGCAAAGTCGAAGGGACTATCAGGGATATATCTGAAGTCGCGATGAGACAGACTGTAGGTGACAGAAGCGTTGACGAGATATTGACGTTCGGAAGAGGAGAGATAAACGACGAGGTGCAGACCATTTTGCAGGAGATTCTCGATTCGTACGGCATAGGAGTACAGATCGTACTGGTGAATCTACAGGATGTTGATCCGCCACCGAGCGTAAAACCTGCGTTCGACGAAGTCAACGCGGCGACTCAAGATATGGACAGGCTGATACAAGAGGCTCGAAGGGAATATAATGAGGTCGTTCCCCGGGCGAAAGGCGAGGCTCAGAGACAGATCAGGGAGGCGGAGGGTTACGCTATCGAGAGAAAGAACCGCGCGAATGGCGAGGCAAACCGGTTTATCGCACTTTACAACGAGTATAGGAAGGCGAAAGAGGTAACGAGACGGCGGATTTATCTCGAGACGCTTGCGGAAGTTCTCCCTCGCATAGAAAATAAGTGGATCATAGAAGGGAACGGCGGCGGTATTTTAAAGCTACTTGATCTGAATCTGAACCAAGGAGGAGAACGATGAAAAGAAGTATATTAGTAATTCTGATATTGGCGGTGGCGGTGGTAATAACATTTTCGTCCGCCACTTTTGTACTCAATGAGACCGAACAGGCGGTCATAGTTCAGTTCGGGAGACCGATTCAATCTTATACGGATCCTGGACTTCACTTTAAAACTCCTTTCATTCAGAATGTGCGCGTATTTGAAAAAAGAATTCTTGAATGGGACGGAAGACCGAGATCGCTGACCACTCTCGATAAGGTGAGCATTTATGTCGATGCTACCGCAAGGTGGAGGATTGCCGACCCCTTAATGTATCTTCAATCAGTGGAAGGTAATGAACTGATCGCTCAGGCGAGGCTTGACAACTTCATTGAGGGAGCCGTAAAAGATTTTATAGCCGACAATACCTTAATTGAACTGGTCAGGAGTACAAACCGTGATATAGTTACGACCGGTATCGACGAAGAGGGAAAGGAAATACGGTCTATCATGGATACGCAATCTATTGAAAAAGGCAGAGATAAATTAGCGGGTGAAATACTGAAACGGGCGAAGGGTGATGCAGCTTCACTCGGAATAGATTTGGTGGACGTGAGAATCAAGGGAGTAAATTACGTAGAAAGCGTTCGGCTAAAAGTTTACGAGCGAATGAGGGCGGAAAGGATGCAGAGAGCTGCGCGTTTCCGTTCGCTCGGGGAAGGCGAAAAATCGAGAATTCTCGGAGACAAGGAGTACGAACTCCAGAGGATAACCTCCGAAGCCACCAGGAAATCGCTTGAAATCATGGGAGAAGCCGATGCGGAAGCCACTGCAATATACGCTGCCGCCTATAACCGTGATCCCGATTTCTATACTTTCACGAAAACACTCGAGACCTACCGCACGGCCCTGGACAGTAAAACTTCGCTTATTCTGAGCGGAGATAGCGAGTTTTTGAAATACTTGAAGGGGGTGAAAGGAAAGTAGGGGTTGATTTCAAATAATGTAAAACCCGAAGGATGGAGATCGACCACAATTCTCGGGGTCAGGAGGAATAAGAAGACCTCCCTCGGAGGCGACGGACAGGTGACGCTCGACGATATAGTGATAAAACGCGGCGCTCAAAAGATTAGAAGGCTTTACGAGGGAGGCGTCATCGCCGGGTTCGCAGGAGCGTCGGCGGACGCTATGGCGCTCTTCGACAAGTTTGAGGCTAAGCTCGGCGAGTACGACGGCAACCTGGTAAAGTCTGCGGTCGAGCTCGCCCGTGACTGGAGAACCGACAAAATACTTCGCCGGCTCGAGGCGCTTTTGATAGTGATGGATAAGACGAAATCATTGATCATATCCGGAACCGGGGACGTGTTGGAGCCCGACGACGAGGTGATCGCCATCGGCTCCGGCGGACCTTACGCTACCGCAGCGGCGAGAGCGATGATGAAACACACGGAGCTCTCCGCCAAGGAGATAGTGGAGGATGCGCTAAAGATAACTTCTGAAATCTGCGTCTTTACAAATGATATTATTATAGTGGAGTCACTCTGAATTGAACGAAATAAAGGATCTAACACCGAAACAGATAGTAGCGGAACTCGACAAATACATCATAGGGCAGGATGACGCAAAAAAGTCGGTGGCGATCGCCCTGCGTAACCGCTGGCGGAGACAGCAGGTAAAGGATGACATAAAAGATGAAATCATCCCTAACAACATTATCCTTATCGGTCCGACCGGAGTGGGAAAGACGGAGTTAGCCAGAAGACTGGCTCATCTGGCTCATGCCCCTTTCATAAAGGTCGAGGCGTCAAAGTTTACCGAAGTAGGTTATGTCGGTAGAGACGTGGAATCGATGATTCGGGATCTAACGGATATATCCGTAAATATGCTCAAAAAAGAGAAGACAGAGGAGGTACAGGAAGAAGCTGAGAGGATGGCAAACGAGCGGTTACTGGATTTTTTAATACCGTTCCCCGAGACGGAGAAGATTGAAGTCAATTCCGAAGCCGTTACACAACGCGAAGAGCGGATGAAAAAGACGCGGGAGCATTTCAAAAAGCTCCTCGAGCGGGGAGAGCTTGAAGAGAGAATGATCGAGCTGGACGTTCCCGACAATACCGCTCCGTTTATGCAGATCTTCAGCCCGATGGGACTCGAAGAGATGGGGTTTAACGTTCAGGACATCTTCGGCGGAATGATTCCGAAAAAAAGGAAAATGAGGAAGACCACCGTATCCGAAGCGCGTAAGATCCTGACAGAGGAGGAAGCACAGAAACTCATCGATATGGAAAAGATCATTCAGGAAGCGCTTGAAAGGGTAATGGAGGCGGGGATGGTCTTTATAGATGAAATCGACAAAATAGTCGGAAGTAATAGTGATATGGGTCCCGACGTATCCCGAGAGGGAGTGCAGAGAGACTTGCTCCCCGTTATCGAGGGCTCAACCGTCGTTACCAAGTACGGCGTCGTGAACACTACACATATTCTCTTCCTCGCGGCGGGAGCGTTCCACGTAGTAAAACCCTCCGACATGATCCCCGAACTTCAGGGAAGGTTTCCGATACGGGTGGAGCTCGACAGTCTGACCGAGAAGGATTTTGTGCGTATCCTTGTCGAACCCGATAACGCCTTGATCAAGCAATACGTTGCCATGGTGAAATCAGAGGGAGTAAATCTCAGCTTCCAAAAAGGGGGGATAAACGAGATAGCACGAATAGCGTCCGTGGTCAATTCCCGGATGGAGAACATAGGCGCGAGAAGGTTGCACACGGTGATGTCGAAACTTCTTGAAGACATACTCTTTGAACTGCCCGATGGAAAGACAGAGAGTGTTAACGTCACAAAAAAGATGGTGACGAAAACGCTCGCCGAAATAGTCGAAGACGAAGACCTTTCAAAGTATATATTGTAATTTGATTTGTATTGTTTATTTGGGAGTTCAATTAATATTGCGGTTTGAGATTCCTTCGTCCCGAAGCTTCGGGACGAGGGGTGTGATCGATCGTAGTAATCAATGTGGATGAAAGTTCTTTTAGTGGCATTCACAGCTTATCCCGATGGCAGAATTTAATATTAGTGCGGTCATCCGGCGGCTGCCGGATAACCCGCACACAATAATATTCGAACGGAGAATGATTGAAGGATAATTTTATCTCGATTGCGGACCTCTCGGCTGACGAGGTTCGCGAAACTCTCGATCTCGCAGTCGAGATAAAATCGAAGATCAAAGCAGGAGAGGATTATAAGCCTCTCAAGGGGAAGACGCTGGCGATGATCTTCGCGAAACCTTCGGCGAGGACACGTATATCATTCGAAACGGGGATATATAAATTGGGTGGATACGCGCTCTATTTGGCGCCCGCGGATATCAGCCTCGGTGAGCGCGAGGCGGTGAAGGACGTCGCTCAGGTCATATCGCGTTATAACGACGGGATAATGGCGCGTCTTTTTTCTCACGAACATATGCTCGAACTCGCCGAATACGCTTCCGTTCCCGTAATCAACGGGCTTACCGACTATAATCATCCTTGCCAGGTGATGGGTGATATACTTACGGTGCTGGAACACCGGGGTAATCTTGATGATATGAAAGTAGTATTCGTGGGTGACGGTAACAACGTCGTCAACTCCTGGGCGAATTTGGCTTCGAAAATCCCGATGCATTTTGTACTTACCGGACCTGAAGGCTTCGACCCGGATGAGGAAACATGGTCAAAGGCGGTAGAGTCGGGTATCAGTCAACTCGAGATGATACATGATCCGACCGAAGCGGTCAAAGACGCCGACGTTATCTACACGGACGTTTGGGCGAGCATGGGTCAGGAGAGTGAGAGCGCGGAAAGGGCTGAGAAGTTCAAAGCGTATCAGGTCAATTCAGGATTGCTCTCTATGGCGAAAGATTCAGCCGTAGTCATGCATTGCCTTCCCGCTCACCGCGGCGAGGAGATCACCGATGAGGTAATCGACGGGCCGAATTCCATTGTTTTCGATCAGGCGGAGAACAGGATGCACGTTCAGAACGCCATTATGGTTCAGTTGATGGGTTAGCAGATTTGCGCTATTAATTCAGCAGGATTAAGCTATCAGTCGTATTCTTTCCAGAGAACATCCGCAGTGTAGTATGCGATTTCAGGATCCGGCGGGAGGTAAACGGTAACTGAAAACGGGACTCTCTCGTCGGGCTCGATCGAGGTATCGGAAATTACGCCGGTCCGGAACTTGAAGTTCTTTCCGTCAACGTAAGCGGAATCCAGCGCTATTATTCTCGTGTTTTCCTGGGCTAACTTTATCTTCACGAGGACGAAATCAGCTCTACGGCTCCCGACATTCGTTACGAATCCGGAATAAACGTGTCTGTCTTTATACACTCTTGTTTGCAGAGAACCGACGTCGCCGACTATCTGGCACTCGGCTCTCGGCGCCTCCGCCGGGGCGATGTCGCGAATCTGTCTCCGGTCGATTGTAAGCGTTCCGATCTGCGTGATAAGGATAACTGTATCGAGCGTCTCACGGGTGATCTTCCCGAACAATTCTGTACCGTTGCTCAGTGTGACCTTGTGCGTTATCTCAATCGGTTCGAGAAATCCGTAACCTGCCTCGATGCCTCTTATCGATTCGGGGGTCCTGGAATACGCATTGATGTCGCTTTTGATTCTGGCGAGTTCGGTCCTGATCGCCGTAACGTCTTTCCTGACCTCGAAAAATTGTCTTCGCGTAGCGTAACCGTCCGTAGTCTCGCTGATTGCGGGGGTCACCGCTTCCGCGGCTGCTTCTTCCTCAGGAATCTCTTTATCGGCATCTCCGCCGCCAATTCCGAGCAATCCACAGCCGGACAGTGACAGTGCGCTGAAAATGAATATAATCGTTAAGAAAGTCGCTGTCTTCATTTTAAAATCCGGTAATAGCTTTCCTGATGGCGTTATCGACGGCATTTTTCTGTGCCGATGCGGACGCCGCCCGGAGAGCTCTTACAGCTTCATCCCCGCCTAATTCAAAGACCGTGCGGTAGATTTCATCATAGAGGATGTAGTTGTCGATGTCGTACAAAAGTTCAATGAGATCGACAACAACGTTCGGGTTATCGATATTTCTCAGGCTCTCTATCGCGTTGCGCCGCACGAGGGGGTTCAGGTTTTTGTCTCTTGCGATACTGACCAGTGTCGGAGCCGCTCTGACGTCACCCACCTGACCGAGAGCTTGCGTCAAAGCGTTCGTCAGGCTCAGATACTCCTGCCGTCCCTGCTGGAAAGCCTCAAGGAGGAGTAAAATTACTTGAGAGTCCTTTACTTCTGCGGCTGCCTGAAGGGCAAAATCCCGCACTTGCGCCTGCGTGCGCGGGTCGTTCATCATCTCGAGAAGGAATGGAACAAGGTTCGGGTCTTTCTTCTCACCGAGAATTTTGACCGCATAGCTCCTCACGGCGATGTCCACATCGGGATCCTTGGCTATTGCCATAAGGGCGGGAACTACCCTGTCATCCCCGAGGTTTCCGAGGGTTTCAGAAACGATTTTTTGGACTTGATAATAGTCCTCTTTACTTCCCTGAAGCGCATCCATCAACGTCTCTATCGAGGCGATATCGCTTGTTTTCTCCATCGCCCGGAGGAAAGCGTCCCGGAGGGTGGAATAGTTTTTTCTGCTCGCCGCCAAGCCTTCTTTCAGCGCGTTGACGGCGTTCGGGTCGCCTGTAGAGCCGAGCGCATTCGCAATTGAGACATAAAAATCGATATTCAGGTCGGCTAAGTCTCCGATTCCCTTTATCAATACGAGGTTCGCTTCGGGATGCTTTGCCCGTGAGAGGGCGACAGCAGCGGCAATTCTCACATCATTAGGCGCTTCCTGGTCCTGAAACGTTTGGATCAGCTGTGTCAGCCCTTCTTCGTTGCCCGCTCTGAATCGAGCGAGGGCTCTTTCGACCTGTCCCTCGGTCCGTGCGCTTTCTCCAAAGTCACCGCCGCCTCCAAAGAGGAAACATCCGGAGAGATTTAGAGATAAAAGGACTATCAGAGCTGTTTGGTATGACCGATTCATTGCACTCTTAAACGTCAAATTCGCCGACTAATTTAATTTCGCTTCAAGTAAAAAATGGTGTAAGTGATTGTAAAGTAACAACTTTTTACTGTTTTGTCAAGAATATAATGGCGTTACTCCTTTGGAAGCCCCTTCCAGTAACGGAGTGAGAGGTCTTTGCCGTCGAAGAGCCCGTAAGTAAAATGCGTTATCCAATCGCCCAAATTTATGTAAACAGTGCTCTTTTCACTTATCATATCCGGTTCATGGATATGCCCGAGCAATACATAGTCGAACCCCTCCGCGAACTTAATGCGGGCGAAATTCCGCATCAGCTTTTTGCGTTCGGAACGGCTGGATTCCGTGATCGGATTTTCTCTGCTCGTTTTTGAAAAGAGCTTCGCTAAGCGTACTCCCAGATCGGGGTGAATCATTCTAAAGATCCGAATGGCAACCGGATTCCTGAAAAATGCCTTCATTAACCTGTATCCCCGGTCTTTTTTGAACAGCCCGTCGCCGTGCGCTATGAAAAACCGCTTGCCGTCTATTTCCGTTTCAAATGCCCCGTCGTGTATTTCAACGCCTACGACATCACTAAGGTACTTTCCGAGCCAAAGGTCATGATTACCGCTGCTGTAGTGGACTTCTACTCCCCGGTCAACCGCTTCTGCTATGCTGCCGAGTACTCTCGGGTCTGTCTGGGGAATGGAATGCTTGTACTCAAACCAGAAATCGAAGAGATCACCCACTATAAAGAGTCTTTTGCCGTTTTCCGAGACATATTTCAGGAATTCGACTACCTTATTGTTCTGTTCACGGTTCTGCTCATATCCGCCGGATATCAGGTGCGCATCGGAAAAGAAATACGTATGTTTTTTAGTGTCAGGCATATAAAGACCGCCAAAAGATACAAGCTAAACCGAATAAATGAAACGCTCTTGTTGGGATAATTATCTTATGGGTAAGCTTGCCGCCGGAAGTGGGTGTAGGGGCGATTCAGGAATCGCCCCGGACAACTCGTGAGTTGTCCCTACAAATCCCATCGAAGATGGGATAATTCCCTTCCTTTTCCCTGTTCGACTCCAAGCCCGCCCGTCTGACCGCTTGGCGGGCAGGACGTCGGTCTGGCGGGGATGCCAGGCAGGAAGGAGGGAACATAAGGAGTGTCCCGCTTTCAGCGGGATTAGTGGCGCCGTTGGTGGGAGTTTTCCTTTGAATAGCCCCGCCTTATTTAATCAGCAGCATCTTTCCACTTTTAACGGTGTGGTCTGTGATCAACCTGTAGAAATATATACCGGCAGCCGCATCTTTTCCCGACCATGAATAGGCATGATGACCCGCGACTAAATCGCCGTCAGCTAAAACCTGAATCAGCTCCCCCCTGAGATTAAAGAGACTCAGATTGACGCTTCCTGCTTCCGGTAGATAGAATTCTATGGTAGTCTGCGGATTGAACGGGTTGGGGTAATTGCCTATCAGCAGCGGTTGAGCCGGCAGCGCATCTATTTCATGTGCGACCCCTACCGCGGTACGGTCGAAATTGATAACCGTCAGCCTCCCCTCAATGTCGCTTGTGAAGATCGTCCCGTCGGACGTATACTGGTAAACGCCCCAGCAGCCGTTGAACTGAGGAAGATTTCCCGGAAGATAGGTGTCGAAATTAGCTATTTCTACGGGGTTGGAAGGGTCGCTGATGTCGAGCACAGAGACTCCCGATTGGTAGTGACTGACGAAAACAAGATCGCCCATTACCTGCGCGTTGTGAGCCAGGCTGCTTGCTCCAAGCCATTCGCCGGCAATAAAAACGTTGTCGTAATCCGAAACGTTCCATATTTTTACCGTTTTTCCTGCGGTTTCTTCTGTCGTTACGACATACTTACCGTCGTCGGTGGGCCAGATATTATGTACTAATCCCGAGTTCGGTATCTCTTTCCTAAGGAGGAGCACCGGATCGTTTTTGTCCGTAAGATCCCAGATGCTGAAATAAGATGAATTCCCTTCCGCAAGGTAAACCGTATCATTTCTGGCGTACAGGTCGTGGATCTAATTGCCGTTGAAACCGTTGACAAACTGCGGCGATTCAGGGTTTGATAGGTCAAGGATGGTCACCCAATTGGAGGAATTGCCTACGAGGTACGCGAAACCTTTAGCTGTATCGATACTTATGTTATGCGAACGAACGCCCATACCGCCGTCAATCGGAAACGACCCTATAAATTCAACGCTGTTAGGCAGACCCTGAAGATCGATCACCATCAGTCCTTCATTCACGCCTGTGTTTTCGGAAACGACATAAGCGTAATGCCTGTATGTCTTTATGTCCCTATGATAATATGGACTGGTTCCTGTTGGTCCCGGTACCGTGGTTATAACTTCCATAGTCGTCGTATTGACGAAAGCCACACCGCCGAGAACACCCATAATGGCATATTCGGTCCCGTCATCGCCAGTCCAGCCCCAGACGTCCGAACCGCCGACACTATCTCCGTTAAATATAGTTATAGGAAACTGGAACGAAGCCTTTTTATTAAGGGTGCCGCCGATTGACTGCGAATTGAAAATCAATAATGCTGTGAAGAGATATAGAATACCCGGAACCAGCTTACTCAATTTTGTTTCTCCATTATCTCCCGGTATTTGATTGAACGTTCAAGCCGTTATTTTGTTTCAAATTAGTCTTCAAGAACGAAATGTCAAAGGATTATGCAAAAAAGCCAAATTGGAATCAGAGACAGATTTTAATGATGAAAATCCACACAACTTTACTTGACAAAATGGCGTATAAGGGCTAAAGTAGGTACCTGAACGAAGAAAGGAACGTCAGACTGGTCATAATAAAATCATCCGAGATAACCCGGGAAACAGATTATTTAAACCGCCGGAAGTTTATGAAAGGAGCCGGTGCGGCAGCGGCTTTGGGGATACTCAACCCGGGTTCAATTTTCCCCGAGAACCTAAATCATATGAATCGAGGGGAGGATGACCTTACCTCATTTAAATCAATTACCAATTACAACAATTTTTATGAATTCTCCACAGATAAGGAAGAAGTGGCAAAGCTTTCTAGGAG
>JADFGO010000057.1 GCA_022567655.1 Candidatus Neomarinimicrobiota bacterium | reverse complement strand
TTTTAAAAAAGGTCAATCAGTCATTGCCGAGTTAAATAAAAGAAATGTTGATTTCGATTATGAGTTAACTAACGCTCCGCGTGAGGCGGTCAGAATAGCCCGCGAGGCATCAGAGAAATTTGAGAAGATAGTGGCGGTTGGTGGAGACGGAACGATAAATGAGGTTGGTGAAGGAGTGGTCGGAAGCGATTCCATTCTTTGCGTCATACCTCTCGGATCAGGAAACGATTTCGCAAATGAGCTCAAGATTCCCTCCAAAATAAATTCGGCTGTTGATCTGTTATTGGGAGGAAGTGTTCGAACTATAGATGTGATCAAGGTGAACGACAGGGTAAGCCTTAACACAATAGGTGTAGGATTCAACGCTTTAGTTAGCGACAATGCAAGGCGGATAAAATACCTTAGAGGTCTCTCAGTCTATATTTTAGGAGTTGTAAAATCTGCTGTTAGTTATGAAGCGATCCCGATGAAGATCGTTATCAACGACAAACTGATCGAAGAAAGGATTTTCATGGTGGCGATATGCAATTCAAAACGTGAGGGAGGCGGGTTTATAGTGGCGCCCGAAGCGATTAATGACGATGGTCTCTTCGACGTTACTTTTATCCGTGAAATAGGATATTTAAAACTGCTCCTGAACATTTCGAGTGCACTAAACGGAAAATTGAACAAATTGGATGAAGTGGAAACCATCCGAAGTGATAAAATAACGATTGAGAGTGAATTCCCGATGCCGCTGCATGTTGATGGAGAGGTGGTTTCAATGAATTCAAAATATGTTGAAGCATCTATATTAAAGGGTGCATTGCGGGTAATAGGGAATTAGCTGATTTTGCGATTTTTGATAGTATATATTTCCATGATCTTCTTGTGCATCCTGCCTGAAAGGATAAAAGCGCAAAACTTTTTAAGATATCAGAAGCATGAGTATTCAGTTTCGGACACACTTTCGATACAATATAAATCTCCGAAGGGCGCTATGATCCGTTCCGCGATTCTACCCGGCTGGGGACAAGCATACAATCACAAGTTTCTGAAAGCTCTCGTTTATATGGGAGGAGAAGTTTATTTTGCAACCAAGTATATTGAGTTGAATGACGAATTAAAGATACTTCGGATGGGTCAGGCCTCGATTTCTTTAATAGAAGATAAGGAATACGAACGAAATGGATGGGGATGGTTATTTACAGCCGGATACTTACTTGCGATTGGTGATGCTTTTGTCGATGCGCATCTTTACGGATTAAACGTAAATAGCGACATATCGGTTGAGGTAGGCAGCAACGTAGACAAAAACTCGCTGATGTTGCAAATAAGTATGGACTTTTAACATTACTGGGATGGGTATGAATTCAACCACAACGGAAAGAGGAAAATGGAGTTCTAAGATCGGATTCATTTTGGCGGCGGCAGGTTCCGCGATAGGTCTCGGAAACATATGGAAGTTTCCCTATATGACCTATACTAATGACGGTGGAGCATTTGTCCTGACTTACCTTTTAGCCATACTTACCATAGGTCTTCCGATAATGATCGCTGAGATAATAATCGGGCGAAAGACCCAATTGAGTCCGGTGGGAGCAATGAAAGCTCTCGGCGGTAAGAGATGGTCCTGGCTCGGATGGCTCGGAGTTTCTACCGGCTTCATTATACTTTCCTATTACAGTGTTGTAGCTGGCTGGACGATGGAATATGTGTTGAAATCACTTACAGGCGCATTCGAAAATCAGACTAACGATCAGGTAACCCAGCAGTTCGTTGATTTCATATCAAATCCGTCAAGACAGCTGTTCTGGCATGCCTTGTTCATGGGAATAACAATCTTCGTTGTTACAGGTGGAGTGAGCAGAGGTCTTGAAAGAGCGGCGCGAATACTGATGCCAATTTTGTTCATAATTATTTTGGTGCTTGTAGCTCTGGCTCTTAGCACTGAAGGCGCAGGTAGAGCAGTGAAATTTCTCTTTCGGCCTAATTTTTCTGAACTCTCCGGCGCCGGTTTTCTTGAAGCGCTCGGTCACGCATTCTTTTCGTTGAGTCTTGGAATGGGAGCGATGATAACTTACGGTTCGTACATGAGTAAAGAAGATTCGATCCCTAATGCCGCACTCACAGTAACATTGCTTGATACTTTGATCGCCATATTGGCGTGTTTGATGATATTTCCGATAATAATGACTTTTGACCTTGAGCCGACGAAGAGTGCGGGAATATTGTTCACGACACTGCCTGTCGTATTCATGAAATTACCGGGCGGGTCGATCTTTTCAGTACTGTTTTTTACTCTGGTTGCTTTTGCGGCTCTCACATCGGCGATCTCACTCCTTGAAGTAGTGGCATCATATATGATAGATGAAATGAAATGGAAACGGAAAAAAGCCACGATAATTACCGGAACTGCCATATTTATATTCGGATCATTTTCTGCTCTATCCAATGGCGGCGTGAGTTGGCTTTCTGATTTTAATATCTGGGGAAGAGAAACGACATATGGGTTTTTTAACACTTTCGATTATCTCGCTTCAAATTACCTGTTACCGATAGGAGGGTTTTTTATAGCGATATTCGCGGGTTGGAAATTAACACGGGCTCTCAAGATCGAAGAGTTAAAATCCGAAGAAAAAACGTTCTTCAACTATCCAGTCTGGGAGATATTGATAAGATACTTGGCTCCTTTAGCGGTAGGCTCGATACTGATCGCCGTATTTTTAGGGAGGGAATTTCAGTAAATCACCGAAATCGAATGTGAATATTTTATTCAGGATGAAAGGTTTTTTATAGATAGTTTTGGCGGCAATTCGAAAGGATTCAGAGTAAATAATTCCACATGACTGACTTACATGAAATTGTCGGATGTATCCATATGCATTCGGTCTATTCTGATGGTACGGGTAAGATAGAGGATATAATCCGGGATGGAAAGTCCACCGAACTCGATTATCTGATGTTTACGGATCATTTTACGTTAAAACCGATTGAAGACGGATATGAGGGCTGGAATGACGGATTGTTAACGATATTCGGCTATGAGCATAACGATGAGAACGATGAAAATCACTATATGATATTCGGAATGGACAGCGTTATGCCTAAGGATTACACGGTCAGTGAATACGTTAAACATGCTTCTGAAAAAGGCGCGCTCGGAATAATCGCTCACCCCGACGAAATCCGCAGCCACCTCGATTCATATCCGCCTTATCCATGGACACACTGGGAGTTGGACGGATTTGACTGCATAGAGATATGGAATCAAATGTCGCATTGGATGGAAGGTCTGACCAAATGGAATAAACTCTGGAGATGGCTTCATCCGCGCTCCTCGATAATAACCCCTACGGACAGAATTCTGGAAAAATGGGACTCACTGAATTTATCGAGGAGAGTCAGCGGGATTGGAGGAGTCGACGCCCATCAGCATATTCACAAGCTACGTATCGGAATCAAAGTCAAAGTATTTCCGTATAAAGTTCTTTTCAACACAATAAGAACTCATCTGTTGTTTTATGAACCCATAGATGACGGCGATCATTTTATAGACACTAAAAACAGAGTAATTAACGCAATCCGAAGCGGGAGATGTTTTATAAGTAATTTCAAACTCGGCGATGCCCGGGGATTTCGGTTCTGGGCAGAGGTAGATGGAAAAAGCTATACTATGGGTCAATCAGCGACGATCTCGGAGGAGAGCGCTCATCTATTCGTAACTATACCTCACAAGGCGGTTATCCGGTTTGTATATAACGGAAAAAGAGGGGGAAGAATATACAGCGACTCGGCTTCAAGAAAAGTGTCAGAACCGGGAGTATATAGAGTGGAGGTCTATCAGGGTGGAAAGGGATGGATATATTCGAACCATATAAGGTTGGTAAGAAAGGATAAGTAATGTCACAGTCAAAAAGCATTAACGAAAAGTGCGGAGTATTCGGTATTTATGGTCATTCCGAGGCTGCTACCCTAACATATCACGGGCTCTTTGCCCTTCAACACAGAGGGCAGGAATCTTCCGGTATTGTTTCTACCGACGGGAAATTAGCGTACAAGCATCTGGGTATGGGTCTTGTAGCGGACATCTTTTCGGAACCGAGCACACTGGATCAGCTCAAGGGTCACATAGCAATTGGACATAACAGGTATTCCACTACAGGCGCGTCCAAGATTGCTAACATTCAACCATTGCAGTTTAATTTACAGGACTTCCGGATAGCAATCTCACATAACGGCAATTTGGTAAACACAACGCCGATTCGCCGGGAACTTATGGAGGAGGGAACTATATTTCAGACCACGACAGATACCGAGCTTATCGTTCATTTGATTGCTAAAAGCAAATCAACGACGCTGGTGGAAAAAATCAAGGACGCCCTCGCAAAGGTCAAGGGAGCTTACTCCATGGTGCTGATGACTGACAGTGAGCTGATTGCGGTAAGGGATTCTCAAGGGTTCAGACCCCTTTGTGTTGGGCAACTCGGAGATTCTTATATATTTGCCTCCGAATCGTGCGCCTTTGATCTTGTAGAGGCTGAGTACCTGAGAGACGTTGAGCCCGGAGAAATACTGGTCGCAGATAAAGACGGGTTACACTCCTATAAGGGCGAGAAGAATCCAAGCTACTGTATTTTCGAGTATGTGTATTTTTCAAGACCCGATAGCCGGGTATTCGGAGAATTCGTTGATAAAACAAGAAGAAATCTCGGGAAAAAACTTGCTGAGGAAGCCGATGTAGAAGATGCGGACATAGTTATAGCAGTACCTGACAGCAGTAATACGGCAGCGCTTGGATACGCATTACAATCTGGTAAAAAATTTGAGATCGGTTTGATAAGGAATCATTACGTCGGAAGAACGTTCATCAATCCACGGCAATCTCAAAGAGATTTTGGAGTCAAAATAAAGTTTAATACTGTCGGCGGAGTACTTAAGGGTAAAAAGGTAATAATAGTAGATGATTCGATAGTCCGGGGAACAACTCTTAAAAAGCTCACACGCCTCCTCAAGAAAGCAGGCTGTAAGGAGGTGCATGTACGAATATCGAGCCCTCCCATTAGGCATCCTTGTTTTTATGGGATGGATTTCCCTACACCGGAAGAGCTTATCGCAGGTAAAATGAGTACCGAAGAAATAAGAGAATACTTAGGAGCCGATTCCCTGTACTACCTCTCTATCGAGGGGATGCTTGAGGCCACAGGGAAAGACCCTTCAGATTTCTGCACTGCGTGTTTTAGCGGGGAATACCCTATAGCCATTGAAGAGAGGGTTGTAAAGGAGTCGATCGAAGCGTAATTCAGACGAAGAAGCCATTCTGAGATAAATAGTCCCCTTGTTATAAATTGAAAGTACGATTCAGAATCGTTATATTCATATACACAGATACTTCTTACAAAGTATAATAAATAAGAAAGATTAAATGATAACAGTAGAAGAAAATAAATGTGATTTTTGCGGTACATGCGTGGCTGTATGTCCGGTAGACGCTATCGAGTTGTTTGAAGCAAGGATAGATATACTGCATGACAGATGCATAGACTGCGACCTTTGCATATGGATCTGCCCTATTGAAGTTTTGCATAAGGCAGATGGTGAAATGATCTCGGCATGAAGGATGAATATGATGTGATCGTGGTAGGTGGTGGACCCGCTGGGAGTACCGCCGCCCGTTTTGTAGCGGAAGGCGGCGCTTCCGTTCTAATGCTTGAGAAAGATCGGGACATCGGAATGCCCGTACGATGCGGAGAAGCTGTAGGAGCGGAGGGTATTGCAAGATTTATAGAACCCAACCCGAAGTGGATCGCCTCAAAAATTGACTCGTTCAGATTGACTGCCCCCTCTGGTAAACACGTACTTATTGCAAACCTTTCGGAAGGGGGATACATTCTCGAACGAAGGCTGTTCGACTATGAATTGGCACAAATCGCAGGAGATAAAGGCGCTTCCATCATGACGAAAGCTTACGTGTATGACCTTATCAAGGAAGGCGATGAGATCAAAGGTGTAAAAGTGAAGTATTTATCCGATGATATCGAACTGAGATGCAAGATCATTATTGCTGCCGATGGAGTCGAATCGAGAGTTGGGAGATGGGCAGGACTTAAAACAACTATCAAACTAAAAGACATGGAAGCCGCTATTCAGATTTCAGTGGCGAACGTTGACTGTAATAATAATCGACTCGATTTTTATCTCGGGTCTGAAGTCGCGCCCGGCGGTTATTTATGGGTATTCCCAAAGGGAGACAGGTTTGCAAACATCGGACTCGGAGTTTCCGGTCCAAACCATAAACATAAATCCGCGCGACGGTATCTTGACGATTTCATGGAAAAACATTTCCCGGATGCAGCTGTTTTAACGACCGTTGTAGGAGGAGTGCCGTGCGCTCATACACTTCCGAAAATTGCAGCTGATAACATAATGATTACAGGGGACGCGGCTCATATGGTCAATCCTGTTTCAGGCGCAGGCATAGTCTCCGGGATGCAGGGTGGGAGGCTTGCAGGGATGAAAGCCGTCGAAGCTGTAAATCAAAGTAATTATTCTTATAAATTTCTCAGCTCCTATGAAAAGGAATGGCATAAGTTACTTGGAAAGAGTTACGAGAGAATGTACCGGATTAAATCTGCCATAATGAAGTTGACGGATGATGATTTAAACCGTACAGCTGATATAATAAGTGAGATTCCCGAAAATAAGAGATCTTTAGGAAAAATATTCAAATCAGCTTTAATTAGACATCCAAAACTACTGTTTGACGTTGCCAGAGCATTTACCTCCATTTAATAACAGTTCCGGTGACGTATTCCCTCTGTGCTTCTTCTTATTCGTTTCATCGGGTAAAAATTAACTTCGATTGATGCCTGATCCTGAGATAATTCGTAAACTTGGATTATCCGATTTTATAGCGCTCGACATCGAAACTACCGGGCTGAATGCCTCAGAAGATCAGATAATCGAGATCGGAGCGACAAAATTTCACGACTGCGAGCCCGGTGAAAGTTTTGAATCATTTGTTCGTCCTTCGATAAAAATTCCTACGTTTATTACAAAACTGACCGGCATATCAGACCATGACGTTGCCGACGCACCCGACTATCATGAAGTGATATCAGATTTTATCGAATTCTGCGGAGATATGCCCTTAGTAGCTCATAACTCTCCTTTCGACATGAAATTTCTTAGAACCTGGGCTGCTAAGGCTGATGCAGAATCATCCGGGAGGTCTGAAAAACCGCAAGCATACTTTAAAAACGACGTTTACGATACCGCACTGCTCTCGAGGATATTTTACTGGTGGGTGAATAATCACAAATTGGTGACGTTAGCCGAATATTTCGGGTTTGACGAATCTGACGCCCACAGAGCCAGTTCCGACGCCGAAAGGGCTGGATATTTATTCCTGAAAATAGTAGAAAGAATGCTTGAGACGAGTTATAAGACTATAAGTACTCTCCACAGTTTATTCGAAGGAACAAATAATTCATCGAAGAAATTATTATATGCGCTGTCGGGCTTATTAAATGACGGAGAGATCAGTGAAGGATTGGAACAGCTTCCAAATGACGTAAAGAGCATGAGAAGCAACGTAATAGGAAAAACAACGACTGTACAGCTGGATGCCGCGCCTAAATTAGAGTATATAAACCCGAAAGAAGTTAAAGCGATATTTCAGGTTAACGGGGAAATATCCCTTAATTTGAAGGAATATGAAGAGAGACCTCAACAAGAGGATATGGCGTTTACGATAGCCGAAGCCTTTAACGCAGGACAGATGCTTGCCATTGAAGCCGGCACCGGAGTCGGAAAAACGCTGGCTTATTTGGTGCCTTCAATAATGTGGGCGTGGAACAATCGGCCTGCCGGACAAAGGGTAGTAATATCAACGCGAACTAAGAATCTTCAAGATCAATTATTCAATAAGGACATACCATTTTTGCACAAATCACTTCCAATTCCTTTCAAAGCTGTGCTGCTAAAGGGACGAAATAACTATCTTTGTCTGACCAAATATTATCAGGCAATCATGGATCCCGGCAATTGGCTTACAGAGGAGGAAAGAATTGGAATAGCGCCGATAGTTACCTGGATCAACCATACCAAGACAGGCGATATAGAAGAAAATCATGGCTTTAATCGTAATCGTTCTTATTCATTGTGGAATAAAATCTCCGCCGAGTCAGGGAAGTGCGGCAAGATGAAGTGCAAGCAGTATAACGGATGTTTTCTTGGAAATGTCAGGGATGCTGCGGCAACAGCGGATATCATTGTCGTAAATCACTCACTCCTACTTTCTGATGCTGCATCAAACAATCAGGTTCTGAACGACTATCAAAACCTCGTTATCGATGAGGCGCACAACTTAGAAAAGGATGCGTGGCAGTTTCTCGGGGAGGAATTATCAGTATGGAAAATAAAAAGGATTCTTTCCGGTATTCACGAAAATGACTCCGTTGGCGGGGGAGTGATAGACAGGCTATTGCGTATTGTCCAAAGCGTGAAAAGCTTGGACAAAATGGATACAATACTTCGGATTATCGAGAAAGTGATCGATCAGACAGATAAAACGGAATCGGCAGCGACCGAATTGTTTTCGAATCTGAATAAATTGCCGGAATGGGTCCCCAAAATCAGAACCAGGTATGTAGCAAAAATCCGCTATAAAAATGAGGATCAATTTTTCGAATTGGTATCGGAGAATGTTGATCAGTTTATTCAATCCGCAGCGATACTGGGAAGCCTTATTAAACAATTACTTGAGATAATAATGGATATCCCCATGGGGAGCAGTAATAACGGTGATGAAGCCTATACGGATATACAGAATGAATATGAAAAACTTGTCAATTTCATAGAGCTATCAGAACGCCTGTTTGAAGCATCCGATCAAGATTATGTATACTGGGTTGAACTTCCGACCAAGACAGACAGCCTGGACGTCAGACTGTTTGCCGTTCCGTTAAACATGGCTGATACGTTGAATGAGCATCTTTACTCGCGATTAAGGTGTGCCGTATTCACATCAGCAACCCTTGCGGTAGCGGGCAGCTTCAATTATTTTCTCGAGAGGACGGGAGTGGGATTGACCGATCCCGAAAAGTTAATAAATAAAGAAGTCGGTTCGCCATTTAATTATTCAGAACAAGCTCAAATTGGAATAACAGCGTATATGCCGCCGCCAAACAGTGATGAATTTATCGAGCAAGCTGCGAAGCTAATCAGCGCTATCAATTCCACACATAGAAAAGGCACGTTGGTTCTTTTCACGTCTTACGGCATGATGAACAGATTTTATGATTCGCTTGAGCCTGATTATAGAAAATTGGGTCTGTCATTGCTCGGGCAGGGAAAAGACGGCTCCCGATTTGTGCTGCAGGAAAAAATGAAAAAGGAAATGGGAAGTACACTTTTGGGCACTGATTCATTCTGGGAGGGAATCGACGTTCAGGGTGATGCACTTGAACTGCTCGTCATAACCAAATTACCTTTTCTTGTTCCCACCGAACCGATAGTTCTCGCAATAGAGGAAAAGCTGAAATCCGAGGGGAAGAACGCTTTTACGAGTTACTCTATCCCGGAGGCGATAATTAAATTCCGGCAGGGTTTCGGGAGGTTGATAAGGTCAAAGTCAGACCGGGGAACCATACTCATACTCGATAACAGATTAACGAACAAAATGTACGGCAAGACGTTTTTGAAATCACTGCCTTCCGAAGCACAAGTGTTACAATCATCGGATGCTGTTTTAGAATGGATAGCCGGATTTAATAATTAATTCAGGAATTTCGTAATTCCTACATTGGGCAAATCAGTTGAATGACATAATTGAAATGATCGGAAATCTCGTATGGGGTCCGCATATGCTGATCTTTGTGGTTGGAGTCGGAGTTTATTTCACTGTCAGGTTAAAATTTCTGCAGCTGAGAAATTTTCGCGAGGCTCTTAAACAATCATCTAATACCAGAAGGGATAAAGCCCTGAAAGGTAGGGGAAAAGGAGATATCACTCCATATGAAGCTTTATCTATGGCGCTTGGAGGTGCAGTCGGAAACGGAAATATCGCAGGAGTTGCCACCGCGATTGCCATTGGGGGACCCGGAGCGGTTTTCTGGATGTGGATATCGGCGTTTTTCGGTATGGCGATTTCATTCGCCGAATCTTCACTCGGTGTCAAATACAGAAAGATCAGCGAGAACGGTTCGATATTAGCGGGTCCAATGTATTACATGAAATATGGGTTAGGATGGGGCTGGCTTGCAGGCATATTCGCCTTTTTTATGGGCATAAAAACCTTAGTGTCAACATCTACAATTCAGACTAATTCTATGAGCCTGGTGCTTAACAAACTTTTTGAAGTACCGATGCTTTTAAGCGGGTTAGTGATAGCATTTCTCACTTGGCTTGTAATAATAAAAGGAATAAGAAGTATCGTTATAATAGCCGCAAAATTAACTCCTATAATGGTATTGATATATTTAGTGACCGGACTACTGATCGTAATTATTAACACATCAGAGATTTTAGGCATACTCAAGGAAATAATAGAATCCGCATTCAGTCCAAGGAGCGCCTCAGGCGGTTTCGCCGGAGCTTCGGTAATGATGGCTGTCCGGTATGGTGTGGCTCGAGGTGTCTACTCGAACGAGGCTGGTACCGGCAGCGCCCCGATAGTTCATGGCGCTGCGATCACTACATCCCCCCGTTCACAGGGGCTGGTCAGCATGGTAGGTGTGTTTCTCGATACTTTAGTTATTAACACTATCACGGCCCTTGTAATACTATCATCGGCGGATTGGACGATGGGCGGTACGAGCAGTGTCCTGGCTGCCGGCTCGTTCGAATCGACGCTGGGGATAACCGGGGCGTGGGTCGTAGCGGCTTCATCCTTATTATTCGGATTTTCTTCACTTATCGCCTGGCCCTATTATGGTGAACAATGTTTCGCATATCTTTTCGGAGATAAGATCAGAATTACGTTTCGCTGGACATTTTGCATTTTTATGCTGGCAGGAACATTCTATGAGGCGGAAGTTATCTGGGCTATGGGTGATATTCTGAACGGCATGATGACTATCCCGAATTTGATAGCGTTGATAGGCCTCGGAGGGGTTGTCGTCGGCATGGCAAAGGGACAAAAAGAATCATAGATTTAATTAATGCGAGAGAGTGTCGATAATTCTCTTGACTCTGTTCTGATATTGATTTAGCATTAGTGGTTAATGATATTAGAAATTCATCCTTATTCGATCTCTCCTTCTTTAACAGCTGAACCACGGTGACCCGCTTGGAAGACAAAATTCTTTATGAAGCTCTTACATTTGACGATGTGCTGCTGATACCGGCACACTCAGAAGTATTGCCGAAAGATGTCGATCTCAATACGAGACTGACAAAAAACCTGAAGCTGTCTCTGCCTCTGATTTCTGCGGCAATGGATACGGTGACCGGCTCCGAAATGGCTATTCAGATGGCTAAGCTGGGCGGTATCGGCATTCTACACAGGAACCAGAGTATTGAGGAACAATCGGCTGAAGTTGACAGGGTCAAGAGAGCGGAAAGCACCATCATTAAGGATCCGGTCACAATCGATTCGTCTAAAAGCGTAGGGGATGCGCTTCAAATGATCAGGTCAGAGGGAATTTCGGGTTTTCCGGTTGTACATGAAGACAATTTGCTTGGAATAGTAACATACCGGGACCTCTGGAACGTAGAAGATTTATCGACTCCGGTCTCAGACGTGATGACGTCAGGAGACAAATTGATTACGGCGGATATCGATACATCGTTTGAAGTCGCGTTAAAAATACTCGCTGACAACAGAATCGAGAAACTTCCTCTGATAGGTAATGAAGGTAAACTTAAGGGCCTACTGACTGTAAAAGACATTGAGAAGTCGCGTCAATTTCCAAATGCGGCAAAAGATGATCAGGGAAGATTGCGAGTCGGAGCGGCGGTAGGCGTATCTAAAGACGCAATGGAACGTGTAGAAAGTCTGATAACATCTCAAATTGACGTGCTCGTGATCGACTCTGCCCACGGGCATTCCAAAGGAGTTTTGAACCTGATAAAAGAAGTTAAGAAAGCTCATCCCGACCGGGACATTATAGCTGGAAACGTTGTCACCGAAGAGGGTACGTCGGAGTTGATAGAACATGGCGCCGATGCCGTAAAGGTGGGAATCGGACCGGGAGCATCATGTACGACACGGGTAGTAACAGGAGCGGGAATGCCGCAATTAAGCGCAATTCTCAATTGCATAAAAGCCGCTGATAAGCATGACGTTCCGCTGATTGCCGACGGCGGAATAAGATATTCCGGTGACATAGCAAAGGCTTTAGCGGCGGGTGCTTCTACAGTGATGATGGGGAGTGTCCTTGCAGGTATGGAGGAGAGTCCGGGAGAGATGATACTCTTTGATGGAAGGTGGTTCAAGACATATAGAGGTATGGGATCAATCGGAGCTATGCAAACCGGAGGGAGTGACAGGTATTTTCAGGAAGGTGAAGAAACGGCAAAGTTGGTACCGGAAGGAATCGAGGGACGTGTACCCTATAGGGGGCAGGTAAGGGATTCAGTTCATCAGTTTATTGGTGGAGTCCGGGCGGCAATGGGTTATTGCGGTGCCGAAAACATTGAATCCTTGAAAAAAAATGCGAAGTTTGTGAAAGTAACAGCGACGGGAATTAAAGAAAGTCATCCTCACGATCTGGTCATATCAAGGGAAGCTCCGAATTACCAGGCTCGCGGTTCAGTCTGAACTTTTGTTATTTTTAGAAATCAGTTCAGTGAATTTAAATGCAGGGCAATTTTCGATTTGTGAGCTGCGGCTCTATTCTTGTGAATAATGCCTTTTGACGCGATTTTATCTATAAGCTTAACAGTTTCTCTAAATTTGACTTCTGCTTCTTTTTTGTTCGTGGAAGCAAGTGTCCCCTTTATATATGTTTTCATCATGGATTTGTAGCTGATATTGCGCAAATGCCGCTTCGCATCCGTTTTTACCCTCTTAATCGGTGATTTATGCTGCCTCATCTATTTTAAGTTCTCCTTTTACTTAAGGCGACAAAGTTATGCAGCTGGGATTGGTTTGTCAAACACTTTTTGCTTCAGGTGGACGCTTTTTAGTTATTCAATACATTTATGATGAGTAATGAGCAGCACGGAGCCTGTCGAGTAAGAAGCATTGTAATGATGAAAACAACAAACTAACCAGATAGATTTTTTAAATCTCAGTGTAAGAAGAATTATCTTGCCACAAAATTACCGGATGTCAGTGACAAATTGCTTGCATATGACAGTGTTATCCTGATAATTTAACTTGATTGAAAGGTGTGATAATCATCCTTAAATGATAAATAATTTCAGGAGCAATATTAAGTGAGCCACGAACTTCTTAAAAACCTTCCGTTATTTGCTGACCTTGACGATGAGGAGTTGGTAGAGATATGGAACCATGTTCAAACCCGGTCATACAAGAAGGGTAACATTATTTTATTCGAGGAGGATCCCGGCGATTCTTTATTTATTATCAAGGAAGGTAAGGTTAAAATAACACGGTTAAGCGAGGAAGGTCGAGAAGTTATCCTATCAATATTAGGGGAGGGTGAATTTTTCGGAGAGATGTCCATATTAGATGGTGAAGCCCGGTCTGCTAATGTCATAGCATTAGCGGACTCGGAGGTCTTTGTTCTAAACAGACAAGAATTTATAAATATTTTAACGTCTAATCCGCAAATAGCGATTACCTTGCTCGAAGAACTGGCTGCGAGGATAAGAAAATCCGATCAACAAATTGAGTATCTCTCACTCGCCGATGCCGAGAATAGAGTTGCAATGACGCTGCTTAGGTTAGCGGAGGAGTCCGGAACTTTCAAGATGGGCCAGGTCACAATAGACGAGCTTCCAATGCAGCAGGATATGGCAAATATGTCAGGAACCTCAAGAGAAACAATTTCCAGAATGTTGAGTGAATTTACAGAAAAGGAATATATCGACCGAAAGGGTAAGAAGTTAATTATACTTGATTACGATAAGTTCCGTTCGGATTTCACAAAAAGAATTTAACATAATTTCAGGACATGATGCCGAAGGCTATCGGTCGTTCATTCTCTCCGAATTAATTAAACCAAAACAGTCATATTAAAAAATATTCTTTAGAGCTATGGAACTATTCTTAAGATTACTTAAATATTTAAAACCCTATCTACCCAAATTATCAATTGCGGTTGCAGCGCTTATTATTTATGCGCTATTCAGCAGTATCTCGATTTGGATGGTTGGTCCTCTATTCGATCTTATTTTCTATCCGGAAAAAGCTGCTAAAGAAATTGTTTCGTCCACTGCTATTCCCGAATTACCTGTAG
>JADFGO010000056.1 GCA_022567655.1 Candidatus Neomarinimicrobiota bacterium | reverse complement strand
CAATCCCGCGGGAACGCCTTCAAGGATTCCGATAAGCGCTTTGCCGTGCGATTCGCCGGCAGTCAGATAACGTAATTTATCCAATTAAATTTCTCCGTTAAGTTCTGTGAGGACGGATTCGGTTATTGTGTCGTCGGGAATTTCTCTGTCCAGCCAGAATTTCAATGATTCGAATCCTTGATATACGAGCATACTCAATCCGTCCGAATATCCTACTCCATCTGATAACTGTTTTTTATCGAAGGCGTTTTCCCCGTAATTGAGATCGTAAAAAAAACTCAGTTCTGACAGACTGTCTAACCATTTCGCTTCGAATATTCCTCCGCCGAGAGCGTTAATCACTATTTCAAGCGATGATGGAATCAATTTTGATTCCTCAAGCACTACCAATTCTGTTTTGCTGGAAGTGTTTTTCAATATGTCGGAAAGTCTAACGGCATTTTCGGCTGTTCTGTTTCGGACGTAAATGGTTGAGACTTCCAGATCTCCGAGAGTCTGAACTACCGCGCGAGCCGCGCCACCCGCTCCGAAAAGCAAGACATCTTTTCCTTTTAAATCCAATTTCAACATCTCGACAGCTTTCTTGAATCCGGTAGTGTCCGTATTGTGTCCGATATATTTTCCGTCTCTGACAGCGACAGTGTTGACGGCACTCAAAATGTTTGCCTCAGGCGTAAGGGTGTTCATAAATCCTGCGATAGATTGCTTATGCGGAATTGTCACGTTGAAGCCGTTTAAGGAACTGATTTCATCGCCTGACATAAACTCTTCTAATCTGAATGGAGGCACGGAAAACGATTCATAGCTGCCATCTATGCCGAGCTTATTCATAAATTTTTCGTGCATCAGAGGGGAGACCGATGGAGTAGGAGAGAACTTCAAAATCCCAAGTCTGATATGATTTTCGCTACTCACTTAACTTCTCCAAATCGCTGAAAAAGGAGGGGTATGAAACCGATGCTGATTCGGCGCCTTTAAGGGTCACGCCTTTTTCCGATGCGAGTCCCGCAATGGCGAAAGACATGGCGATACGGTGGTCATTCCCCGCATCAACTGTTCCTCCCGAAATTTTTTGACCCCCTTCCACAGAGAAACCGTCTTCAAATTCGTTAGCACTGATACCTATTTTTTGTAATCCTTTAATAAGGAGTGAAATGCGGTCAGATTCTTTTACTCTTAGTTCGAAGGCGCCTGAAACGTTTGTGACTCCATCCGCGACTGTTCCTAAAATACCGATTAACGGTAGTTCGTCTATAATTGAGGGAACATCTTCCGCTGTTATGGTTACGGCTTTCAGATCGGAAGAGCGAACGACAATATCTCCCTGTTTCTCTCCTGATCCGTTTTCATCCGGGATTACCCTGATATCAGCTCCCATCCTCTTCAGAACATTCAGGAATCCTGTCCGTGTAGGATTCAGCCCCACATTTTTTAAAGTAATCTCGCTGTCGGGAAGCATAAGAGCAGCTGTGATGAAAAACGCCGCTGAAGAAAAATCACCGGGAACTCTGAAAACAGCGCCCTTTAATTTAACGTTCCTTTCCATACGGATGGAATTTCCTTCAGTCTGAATATTTACTCCGCACTGCCGCAGCATAATCTCAGTATGGTTTCGTGATGGATACGGTTCGGACAGTTCAAGTTCAACGCCGCTGCAAATGCTTGCTAAAATCATAGCCGACTTGACCTGCGCGCTGGCTATAGGTGAATTGTAAGAGATCGGCTTCAGATTCGTGCTTCCCCTTATGCTCAAGGGACAGCCGCCTGAATCTGAAGGAATCAGGTCTGCGCCCATCAGAGAAAGAGGAGTGACAATCCTGTTCATGGGGCGTTTTCTTAAAGAAGAATCGCCGTCAATGACAGACTCGAAGTTTTGTGCCGACAGAACACCTGAGAGCAGGCGGACTGTAGTTCCGGAATTCCCGGCATCCAGAACAGATTCGGGTTTCTTCAGACCTTTAGGTCCGTTACCTGAAACAACCGTTTTGCCGTTTTTGCGGGAGATTTTTATACCTAATTGTTTTAGACACGATTCGGTGGATAAAACGTCATCACCGGCAGGTTCGCCTACTATCTCGGTTTCCCCCTCAGAAATGGCGCCGATAATCAATGCCCGATGCCAGATGGACTTGTCGCCCGGCAATGAAATTTCACCACGCACTTTAATTGCCGGTTCTAAAAGCCGTTCCACTATTCATCCCGTAACATTTTGGATCTTAATTCCGCAGCAAAAAGAATTTGGTCCTCAATAGATCCGTTTTCTATTTTATCTTTCAAGTCGGAGATAACCGAGGTTAACGCACTGACAGCGTCCAGCAGATTTTCCTTATTGAGTTGAAAAATTTCATCCCAAATCCTGGCAGGGCTTGCCGCAAGGCGAGTTGTGGAAAAAAAACCGGGTCCCGCTGTCAGCTCGGCATTATCCACCGAACCGACTGATAGCGCCAGCGCAGTGGAAAGGAATTGAGGTAAATGGGATGTAAAGGCTATCAGTTTGTCATGAACTGATGCTTCCATTTCCAGGACCTTGAAATTTAGCGACTCAAGAAAGTCTGTGTGCATTTTGCTGACATCTTTGGAAACATTTTCGGCGGGACAAATAATGAATCTTACACCTTCAAGCAAGTCAGCCGAAGCGTCTTCGAATCCGTGTCCTTCGGAGCCTCCGATCGGATGCCCACCGATAAATGATATAGAGGAAGACGAGTGTTTAGAAGCTTCGGTTAAGATCGGCAATTTTACGCTCCCAACATCACAAACTACCGAACCTTTTTTCGCCCGGGAAAGTACTTCAGGGAGCGTTTTTAATATTTGATTGTTCGGAACGGCGAGTATAGAAAGGTCGGCATCGCCAATGGCATCGCCGATATTTTCAAAAGTATACAAGTTGGCGAAAGGAGAATCCGCCGGCAGTGAATCAATAATTTCAGGTAAATCCACACCGCGGATTCTAATTTCCGGTATTAATCGTTTTATTAGAAGTGCCAGTGAGCCGCCGATCAGACCTGTGCCGATTATTGTTACTTTAGAATACATTACTCAACCGATCTATTCACTGCCGAGGCGATAATTTTTATTTCGTTCATAAGTTTGGTGAGTTGCTCGGGATAAAGCGATTGCGCACCGTCAGAAAGGGCGTTTTCAGGGTCGGAATGCACCTCTATTAAGAGTCCATCCGCACCCGCGGCGATTGACGCTCTTGCCACGGGACTTACTTTGTCTCTTCTTCCTGTTGCGTGACTCGGGTCAGCGATGATGGGAAGATGACTCAGGCTTTCAACCACGGGAATGGCGGAGATGTCGAAAGTATTTCTTGTATAACCCTCAAATGTTCGTATTCCGCGTTCGCACAGCATCACATTGGGATTTCCACCCGCCATTATGTATTCAGCCGACATCAACCATTCCTCTATGGTCGCAGAAAGCCCTCTTTTCAGCAAAATGGGTTTTTTCGTTTTGCCCAGCTCTTTCAGAAGTGAATAATTCTGCATATTCCGTGTGCCGACCTGAAAGATGTCCGCGTAATCCGACATCAGCGGTATCAGATTCGGGTCCATAATTTCCGTTACAACTGCAAGGTCGTAAACATCCGCTGCGTCACGCATATAAATAAGACCTTTTTCTCCGAGTCCTTGAAACGAATAGGGAGAGGTTCTTGGTTTATAAGCTCCGCCTCGCAGAATTTTCGCTCCGGCCTTGCTCACAATCTCCGCCATTTCCATGACATGTTCTTTAGATTCGACAGCACACGGTCCTGCCATGATAACTACATTTTCGCCCCCGATATCTACACCGCGGACGTTTATGATCGTCTTTTCGGGATGCATGGCGCGACTTGCTCTCTTATAAGGCTCCGAAATTCGAATTACATGACTTACGCTTTTCATCAGTTCGAAATCGCGGAGCTCAATGTCTCCGGTCAATCCGATAGCTCCGATGACAACCTGAGATATTCCGTCTGAACGATGGACATCAAGGTCCATCGACGTCAACCGTGATATTACCTCCTGGATTTCACTTTCTTCTGCACCCGATTCCATTACAATAATCATCTTTATCTCTCTTAATTAAGTTTTACTCTAAGTTTTTGATGTACCGGCATTTTTTTCCACTCTCCTCGATTCATCAATCAACCGTTGAAAGAGCCCGATAACCGCCTTTTCATCAAGAGGTCCCTCATTTTGCCCTAACATCCTTTTAATGATTTCTCTTTCTCTTTCAGGGTCGTAAATCTCCTGATGCTCATCTGATTTGATAATGCCGATCTTAATAGCGTATTCCGACCTTTCGTTGAAAAGTTTCAGTAAGCGGCTGTCGACTGAATCGATTTCTTTTCTTAATTCAGCTAATTTATCTATCCTGTCTTTCAATGATTGAGTGATTCCCTAATTTCTTTAAAGAAGATTCTTAATTCATCAATAGAGTTTTCTTCTCCATTCACACGCTCAACAATAGCGCTGCCTATCACTATTCCGTCCGTGAACGGCGCCAGTTCAGCGGCAGTTTCTTTTGAATTAACGCCAAAACCCACAAGTGTGTTTCTGCCGGAGAGAGCTTTTACATGGTTCAAATATTCACCAATGTCTTCGGGTAGAGAATTTCTTGCGCCGGTGACTCCCAATAATGAGACACAATAAATGAATTCTGTGGATATTTCGCTGATGATTTTTATCCGTTCGTCAGTAGTGTTCGGGGCTACAAGGAATATGGTGCTTATGTTTCGTTCTCGAGCCGAAGCCACAAAATCACCAGCCTCTTCAGGAGTCAAATCGGGAATGATAAGCCCATCCACTCCTGATACAACGCAATCTGAAAGGAAAGCAGCTATCCCTTTTTTATAGATGGGATTAAGGTAGCCCATCAGAACAATGGGCGTTTCAAATTTCTTTCTTAATGACCTGACTAAGCTGAAGACATCCTCAAGCGTGGTGCCGTTTGACAGAGAGGTTGAAAAGGCATGCTGGATCACTGCGCCATCGGCGAGCGGGTCGGAGAACGGCATGCCGATTTCAATTATATCCGCACCTTCTTCTGCAAACAGCTCAAACACTTGTAATGATCTTTGATATGACGGGTATCCTGCGACCATGTAAGGAACCAATAGAGTTTTGTTTGTATCACTCATCTTCAGTATTAGCCTTGTGAGTCTATTCTCCATTTGAACTCCCATTGGGGAATCGGTTCTGAGAAAAATCCTTGTCGCCTCTGCCTGAAAGGCATACAATTACGCCTTCATTTTGACGGTAATCGGCGGCAATTTTAATAACTTTCGCGATAGCATGCGATGATTCGATAGCAGGGATTATGCCTTCTTCTCTTGAAAGGATTTTAAACGCTTCAATCGCTTCCGAATCGTTAACAAAAGAATAATTTACTCTACCGGAATCCTTGAGGAACGAGTGCTCAGGACCAACACCGGGATAATCCAGTCCGGGAGCAATGGAATCAGCAGAAGATATCTGACCCTCAGAATCCTGAATAACGTAGGACATGCTTCCGTGA
This sequence comes from Candidatus Neomarinimicrobiota bacterium, assembly GCA_022567655.1. Taxonomy (NCBI): domain Bacteria; kingdom Pseudomonadati; phylum Fidelibacterota; species Fidelibacterota bacterium. The sequence goes on along the minus strand of JADFGO010000056.1, from coordinate 9,123 downwards.
AGAATTCCGGGTGAGCCGGCTGAGAGAGTGGCGGAGTGATTCCCTAATTCCATGTTTTTTCCTCCTCCTTCAACGCCGTAAATATCAACATCAGTTTGGAGGAAAGGATGGAAAAGACCTATGGAATTACTTCCGCCTCCGACGCATGCTACAAGAGCCGATGGAAGCGATTTTTCTATTGTCTCATATTGCTCCTTTGCTTCAATGCCGATAACGCGCTGAAAGTTACGAACCATCAGAGGGTAAGGATGAGGGCCTACCACCGAGCCGATCATGTAATACGTATTTTCAACATTGGTAACCCAGTCGCGGATTGCTTCATTGACTGCGTCTTTCAGTGTTTTGCTTCCGGAATCTACAGTGACAATCTCGGCGCCCAGAAGCTCCATCTTATGAACGTTTAAAGATTGGCGGACAGTGTCCTCCCGACCCATATACACCACCGCCTCCAGCCCGAATTTCGCTGCTATCGTGGCTACGGCGAGACCGTGTTGACCGGCGCCTGTTTCGGCGATAATCCTCTTCTTGCCCATACGCACAGCAATGAGCGCCTGTCCAAGTGTGTTATTTATCTTGTGCGAACCCGTATGTCCGAGGTCTTCGCGTTTTAAGTATATCTTCGCACCACCGACTCTCTTGGTGAGTTTTTCGGCTAAATAGAGCGGTGTCGGTCTACCTGAATAACTTTGTAATAAGTAATTATATTCCCTGTTGAATTCGGGGTCGTTCATCGCGTCAAAATAGGTTTTCTCTAATTCTGCAAGAGCTGGTATCAAGGTTTCAGGCACATAGCTGCCTCCATACTTACCGAAATGACCTTTAGTGTCAGGCAGATTATATTTTTTAAAATCCACTATCGGCATTCTCCACTGACTTGAAAAATTCTCTTACTTTTGACTCATCTTTAATTCCCGGAGAAGATTCAACTCCACTCGATACGTCAACAACGGCGGGCTTCAGTGTCTTGATAGCAGTTCCGACATTTTCGGGCTTCAAGCCTCCGGCGAGAATAAGTTTCGCCCTATTAATAGAAGGGGGTATATTCTTCCAGTCAAAGGTTTTACCTGTCCCGCCGTATTGACCGTTGATAAAATTGTCGAGAAGTGTATAATCGAATTCATTATCCGGGATAGCATTGAAATCGAATGAATCGTTAATTCTAAAAGCGCGAATCTGAATAATATTCAACTCCTTTAACTTGTTGAAATCCATGGAGCCGTGAACCTGAACTGCTTTAATTCCGGTGTCTTCTACGGCGGAAATAATTTCATTCCGCTTCGGATTTACAAAGACACCAACAGGTATAACCCCATCAGGCAGAGAGGAAACGATATTGAGCGCTGTTTCGTTAACGACGAACCGTGGGCTTTTAGGATAAAATATTATGCCGATGAAAGCTGCGCCGAGCCCGGAAGCGTAAAGCGCATCCTCAGGATTGGTGATTCCGCAAATCTTAACTTTTGTCATGATTTTCCCCGATAAGCATTTCCAGCGCCCTACCCGGAATATCAGATTTCATAAACATGGATCCGATCAAGGCGGCATAAATCCCAAGATCGTTGATGTAATTCAAATCTTCGCTGTTTTTAATTCCGCTTTCAGCCACGACCAGAAAATCATCGGGAATAAGCGGTAGTAATTCTGCTATCTTTTTCAGGTCCAGTTCGAAAGTTTTAAGGTCTCTACAATTGATTCCAATCCAGTTGATATCGCAGTTCAGCGCCTTATCAATATCTGAAGTGTCGGTAACTTCCACAAAAGGTGTAATGCCCACTGTCTTGCATATGGATATAAAATCCGGAAGTTCATATGAATCAAGTATTGCAGCAATGAGAAGTATTGCATCGGCTCCGGCAGCCCGGGCATCGTACAGCTGAAACGGGTCAATAATAAAATCCTTACAGAGGACAGGGATGTCAACTGATGCTTTTATCATGCGCAAATCATTCATTGAACCTGAAAAATAATATTCTTCGGTGAGAACAGATATAGCCGCTGCGCCCGCTCGTTCATAACTGACTGCTATATCGACAACATTCAGACTGTTTCCGCCGAAATCGGCAGAAGGTGACGATTTTTTCACTTCCGCGATGATCCGGGTCTCTGTTGCAATGTTTACCAGAGATGCCCTGAAATCAAGTGCCGGAGGCATCGCTTCGGCATCGGATCTGGTTCTAAGAATAGACTTTTCTTTCATCCGTCTGCTGACGGCTTCTCTTTTGTCGGAGATTATTTTTTCAAGTTTGTTCATGCCCTTGCCGTGAATTCTTTTAATTTCTCGAGTAGGTCAGCAGCTTTTCCCGAGTCGATAATGTCTTCCGCAAGTCTTGCCGCATCTTCAAAAGTGCCGGATTTACCTCCTAAATACAGTCCTGCTGACGCATTCGCGACCACGATGTCCCTTTTCGGTCCTTCTTTACCCGAGAGAATGTCAGTTGCAATAACGCCGCATCTGTTTGGATCGAAGTCTCCTGAAATATCTTCTGTTTTGAGGCGAGGAAGGTTGAAAGAGTCCGGGTTAAGTTCAATTTCATTTATGGAATTTTCATTAAGCTCCATGCACCTTGTTGCGCCCGTGAGTGTCACTTCATCCAATCCGTCAGCGCCCTGCACGATTAAAGCTCGCTTCACACCAACGTTTTGAAGTACTTCCGCTACAAGTACGGCAAGATCAAAATCATAAACGCCCATCAGCTGCAAAGTCGGATTTGACGGATTGGTCATCGGTCCTAAAAGATTAAAGATGGTCCTCATCTTCAATTCACGCCTCGGTCCTGCTGCATGTTTCATTGCAGGATGGAGCATTGGAGCAAAAAGGAAAGCCATTCCCACTTCTTGAAGGCATGAACTCAACTTTTCAACAGGCATCTCGATATTTACACCCAGCTCGGATAGTAAATCGGCTGAGCCGCATTGCGACGATACAGCCCTGTTGCCGTGCTTCGATACTTGCACGCCTCCTGCGGCAACGATAAAGGAAGAGATTGTTGAGATGTTGAAGGTTCCCGCGCCATCACCACCGGTACCACACATATCTAAAATCGAATCCCCTTCGGTGCTAACAGGTGTGGCATTCGCTCGCATAATCTCCACAAAACCCGTAACTTCTTCCACGTCTTCTCCCTTAATTCTCAGCGCTGTCAAAAATGCGGCGATTTGAGCAGCAGGAGTATCGCCGCTCATAATGGCGCCCATGGCTTCGGAAGCTTCGCTTCGGCTCAATGAGACGCCTCTCATAACTTTCGAAATGAAAGATTCAATCATTCCCGCCTCGAATTATGTTTTTCAACTATCTTCAGAAAATTTTCAAGCAAATGCATCCCCACATTGGTAAAGACGGATTCCGGATGGAACTGCATCCCATATATCGGGTATTCCCGGTGAGCCAGAGCCATGATAGTCCCGTCGTCGGAAGAGGCGATTGTTTCAAGCTCCGCCGGCAGAGAATCTGACTCCACTACAAGGCTATGATATCGAGTCGCCTTAAAAGGATTTGAGATGTCACTGAATATCGGGTGCTTCTCGTGACTGATAAGGGAGGTCTTTCCATGAAGTATCTCAGCCGCCTCAATAACTTTACCTCCGAAAACTTCGGCAATACACTGGTGGCCGAGACATATACCGAGAGTGGGAACAGTTGACCCAAGTAGCTTGATGGCTCCCATTGAAACTCCGGTGTCTTTCGGTCTTCCGGGTCCGGGTGAAATTATAAGGGCTTCCGGTTTCAATTTCAACAGCTCTGATTCTCCGATTTCATCATTCTTAAATACTCTAATTTCAGAGCCGAGCTCCCCAAGATGTTGGACAAGGTTATATGTGAAGGAATCGTAATTGTCTATAACCGCAATCATTTGAACCCCTTTGCTGCCATTGAGATTGCTTCTTTGAGAACTTTTGCTTTATTCTGGCATTCTTCATACTCGTTTTCGGGGATAGAATCGAAGACGATACCCGCACCGGCTTGAATGAATGCTTTTCCGCCTTTGAAAGTAATCGTCCTGATTGCAATACAGGTATCCAAATTCCCTTTATAGTCAAGGTATCCTACACCGCCGGCATAGATTCCCCTACTGACAGGCTCGAGGTCTTGAATAATTTCCATAGCACGTTTCTTTGGAGCTCCGGTAACGGTGCCGGCGGGGAACGCGGCAATAAGAGCGTCAAGAGCATCATACTCTTCAGCAAGTTCGCCTGTAACCCTGCTCACAAGGTGCATCACGTGTGAATAACGCTCTACTGCCATAAGTTCTGATACTTTTACCGTGCCGTATTTTGAAACTTTTCCTACGTCATTTCTACCGAGATCAACGAGCATTGCATGCTCGGCACGTTCTTTCTCATCTCTCCTGAGCTCGGTCTCTAATGCCTCGTCTTCCGATTTAGTCTTTCCTCTCGGGCGAGTACCTGCTATAGGACGAACATGCAATTTTCTGTCTTCTACTTTAACAAGCATCTCAGGCGACGACCCCGTAATTATCTGGTCGCGCATCTGAAGGAAAAATAGATAGGGGGAAGGATTTATCGTGCGTAAGGCTCGATAGACTTCAAAGGGTTCAGGATGATTTTCCAATTCTTCCCTGCGGGAAAGTACGATCTGGAATGCATCTCCCTGAACGATATGTTCTTTTGCTTTTTCGACGGATTTCAGAAAATCATCCCGTTCGAATGTTTCATGGTAATCACCGATCTCAATTTGATTCGGTTTATGGTCAATATCGTTATTTAAAATCGTCTCGAACGAGTTCACGCGACTTAAGGCAGAATCATATTTTTCCCGTAAATCATTATCGTTTAATGATTTAAGTTCTTCGGAATCGATGAATACGTTGCTGACAAGTATGGCTTGATGTTTGAAGTGGTCGAAAGCCATGATCGTTCTGTAAAACGCGAATTCCATATCGGGCGGCTGATCTTTAGAGAACGCGGCGGATGAGGAGTTACCGTTGAGATTAAAAAAGTATCTGACAGAATTATAAGATAAGTACCCGATCGCTCCGCATGTCAGAGGAGGGAGACCCGTTATTTCCACCGGCTCATATTTTGATAATATATCCCGCAGCTGATCTAATCCATTGCCGTCGCAGCTGCTTGTACTCTCTCCTGTTATGTGTGTAACCTTGCCATCCTGTAAAGAAACAATTTCTGACGGTTCGTATCCGATAAAGGAATATCGTGCAATCCTCTCCCCGCCCTCCACACTCTCAAGCAAGAAGGAGTAATCTGATTTGTCTCTGATTTTTAGATACGCATTTACGGGTGTGAGTAAATCAGCCAGAATTTTTTTGTATACCGGTACTATAACTCCCTTATTAATTTTATGCTTTTTCGAACAAAGAGCCTTAAAATCACCGAATGTCATTGTTTCCATGTCATTACCTTAAGTTTATAAAATAAAAAAACCTGCCGAATTCTTTCCTGGCAGGTGAGTATACTTAGCTGATTATGGACGTATCTACACTTGTATACCCTCTGCGAGGCTATAATACCACCAGTAGTTTAATGAGTAATTTAATGTAGTTACGTTCACCATTACGATGCTGAATATATATTGAGAGTGATTGCATGTCAAGTTAATTCTCATAGTCAATTAAAAATCCAATATTTTCAAGCATAATCAGCTGCTCAATTTGGTTGTATGATTTACAAGTTCTTTCTATAATAACAAATATGAAAATTGAAGGCCCTTTAATATGACGCTGTTTTCCTGGAACGTCCCAACAGATTCCTAACCAAAATAGAAATTGACGGAAAGGTGGTCGAAAGCCATCTGCCGGATCCCGGTAGATTGAAGGAACTGCTGATTAAAGGCGCCCGGCTGAGAGTTCGAAAAGTGCCTGAGACAGCAATACACAGGAAAACGAAGTGGACAACAGTCATGGTCAAATCAGGAAAACAATATATATCTCTTGATACGAACCTCCCGAATAAATTGGTAAAACGATTGTTAGAAAATAAAGAACTTCCGTTTCTGAAGGATTGGAATTTGAAAAAAACGGAGGTAACTGTAGGTAAGCATAGGTTCGATTTTCTTTTAGAAAATAAAGATTCAGAATTTTTTCTTGAGGTTAAGTCAGTTACGCTTGTGGAAAATGGAGTTGCAATGTTCCCCGATGCGGTGACTGAAAGAGGGAAAAAACATATGGAAGAACTATCAAAATTGAGAGATTCAGGGTTTGGCGCAGGAGTCCTTTTTGTATGTCAGAGATCCGATGTTCGGGAATTTACGCCTCACTGGGAAAGAGACCCGAAATTTGCATCCTCATTATTGAGGGCAAAATCGCTTGGAGTAAAGGTCTGGGTTATCGTTTGTGAGGTCACATCGACAGAGATAAATTACAAATATTCCTTACCTTATATATTAGAGCATAAATAAACGTAGTTTTTAACTATTTTAGCTTAGGTATTAGAGAATCAATAAGAGTTGAATATAAGTAATTATGTCTAAATAGATAAAAATAAAATAATTGAAAATATTACTTGACAAATTTAACAAGGATATATAGCTTCAGTGCATAAACATTTTTTATAGATAATTAAGAAAAGAACGATACCGGAAAATGGTATCACAAAGCAAAATGCAATGTGCATCATTGCACTGTGAAGAACGGTATATTTGTGGGAGAAAGATTTGATTATTGAAATTCAAAATAAGTTTAAAAAAAACGCCGCAACGGCTAACAGTAAAAAGTAGGAGGTAACAGAAGTGTTATCAAATATAAAAACATTAATATTTTTGACGATGACTGGCGTATTTGTTGCAGGATGTGCAGACATTCCAAGCGATGCTCCGGTGTTTCCTGATTTCCAATCGGAAGTGAGAATCTTAAACGCTGCAAACGAAACTGCATTATTGATGCAGGAAACTACAGGTGATCTGGATACAACTACATATTCCTTTTCGCGCACAGTAGTTAATTTTGACGTATTGGATACAGCAATCACAATTTCGTTTGATACAGTTTGGGCTCTCAATGTGGATTCTACTGATTCATTCATCGTTGTCATAAATGTTGCTAATGATACGGTTTTTACAACCACGCCGGATTCGACTGTTGATGATACAGTATTTGCGGTCAGAACAAGAACATTTAAGGATCTGTTAGTAAATACAGGTGACTTATCGGTCAGCGTGGACGGTACGTCAATAGGAGCATCGCTGGCGTATGAAGATGTTACAGCCTATCTGCCATATCCGTCAGGTGTATATAACATTACCTACACTGCAACGACAACAAGAACTGCTGATATAGTAGTCACAGACTCTGTTGGATATGCAAACACGGTAGAGTTCACAGATTTTGGGGCGGTTACTGTATCCACAACTGTTAATGTCGTAGACGTTGCAGTCAGCGTGAGCGAGAATGTTACTCTAGCCGGCGATCAGCAGTCGTTGGTTATCCTGCATGACGATGATGGCGGAAACAGGATTAGTTTATACCACGAAAAATTTATGTCAGAGACAGGAACCGGTTCCAGTTTAGGTTTGGTTAAGGTTATAAATACATACTCGGCAGGTGGTGCATTAGATGTATCGGTTGTTGATGGCGCTAACATTGCTGTGGGATTAGAATTCTTAGGGAGAGCGTTAGATGACCCGAGTGATGATTCATTGGTAGAGAATTTCTATTCAGGTTACGCTGAAGTACCGGTAGGTGCCTCGGTAACTGTAACGGATGGCGGCGCATTAAGCGAAACAGCTGCTCTAACAGTAACTGCGGGCAAGCGTCAATCGCTGATAATCTTTGGAACCAGCACCGGCTTTAAATTATCCCAACTAAGTGATAAATAAATTGATTATGAATATTATAAATAAAAATAATCTCCGTGAAGATAAAATCAGGAGGAGTAGCATGTCTTATAGATTTTTCTTATTTGCAATAGTTATGTTGTTAGTTCCGTCATTAGCTTTCGGCGCTACGTCCGGCAAGCTAAAAGGAACGATAACCGACCAGGAAACCGGTGGCCCGTTAGTAGGCGCTAACGTGGTAATCAGCGGAACCTCCATGGGTGCGGCAACGGATGAGGACGGAAAATTCGTCATCCTTAACGTTCCTATCGGTGTCTATGAAATAGACATTAAGTATATCGGTTATCAGAACTACCTGTTGACCGAAGTAAAGATAACAGCCGATCTCACCACAGCTATTTCCGCGGAACTATCATCGGTAGCAGTTCAGGTTGGAGCTGTCACGGTGGTAGCGCAACGGCCGCTGGTTAATATGAACGCCACCAACGCAGTTCGGATAGTGGGTTCGGAAGAACTGCTCTCTCTGCCTGTGAGAGGCGTCAGAGCTGTTGTAGCGCTTCAAGCCGGTGTGGTTATAAAGGACAACAAGATCTATATCCGTGGCGGCAGAGACGATGAGGTTGGATATTATATTGATGGCGCAAGTTCCCGCGACATCATGACGGGCGATAACGCGATTAACATTATTCCTGAATCGGTTGAGGAATTTCAGCTGCAGGCAGGCGGGTTCAGTGCTCAGTACGGCGGCGCTAACTCCGGTATCTTGACGACAACGCTTAAGACCGGCGGAAGCTCGTGGAAGTTTTCCATACAGGGTGAAACTGATAAACTTGCCGGTGAAAACAAAACCTTTGATGATGACAAACAGTTTCTCGACACATACAGCTACGGTTATACTGATTTAGTCGCTACCATAAGCGGCGCTCTGACAGATAAGATCAGGCTGTTTGCCGCAGGCGAAAGACAATTTCAGCGTGATTCTGAGAAGGTATTCTGGACCGGATTCAAATTTGAAGGCCTTGTGGACTCCGGTAACAGAGGAGGCATTGTAGGTGAGGAAGCCCCTACTCTTGATCTCGCTAGTGGTAACGTACCTTTCGGTAGAGATGAACGATGGACCGCAAACGGAACGCTGTTGTTTGATTTAAGTCCCATCAGGCTGCGGTTCTCAGCTAACGCCACTACAAGAACGGCTCAGCGGCGTAGAAACAACTCGGGTAATTTGCCTATACTGAACATACTGAACGGCGACAGAATCCCCGAGAGTGAGTCAAGCAACGGGCTCTATTCGCTGAGGCTTACACATCTGTTGACTCCGGTGAGTTATTATGAAGTGAGCGTGAACTATTTTGATAGTCGCGCGAAGACGGTTGATC
>JADFGO010000055.1 GCA_022567655.1 Candidatus Neomarinimicrobiota bacterium | reverse complement strand
CAGCATAGTATGCTGTCCTGTGACACACCCCGTCTCCGCTTTCAGCGGAGCCACCCCTCTCAAGAGGGGATTTTTATTCCCTTTCCGATGGCATAGGTAGGGACAACTCAGGAGTTGTCCATAGGGCGATTCCCCGCTTTCTTCGGGGTAAACGTGAATTGCCCCTACACTTCATATAATCAGCTGAATTCTTCGTCCCGAAGCTTCGGGACTCAGAATGACAGCATTAATTGTGGCGCAGTCACCGAAGGGTGCCTGCGTTCTATATTTCAGCGGGAAACGAGATTGTGAAGGTTGTGCCTCTTCCGATTGCTGAATCGATTTTGATCGTACCCCCCATTTCCATTTCGACCACGTCACGGACAATCACAAGACCTATACCCGTACCTACCCCTTCCTCCTTGGTAGTGAAATACGGATCGAAAATTGTCGCTAAGTCTTTCTTTTTAATTCCGGTTCCTGTATCCGTCACTTCGACGACAACCGAGGAAGTTTCAGCCTGATACGAAGTGGTGACTGTCAGCGTCTTTGATTCAGTCTTTTCCATAGAGTGTGCCGCATTGATTATCAGATTTCTAAATACCTGAATAACTTTTTCTCGGTCACCGTACACGGTAGGCAAAGGCTCTTCGTAATTCGTGTTAATGTTTAGATACTTGATATGCCCCAGAGTGCCGAGTGTTTTCATCAAGCTCATAATAGTTTCATTGATGTTCAGGCTCTCCATTTCCGCGGGAGACTGTTTTCCAAGTCTCATATAGCTTGACGATATCTCGATTACATGCTGTATCTCGGTTTGAAGGTCATCTGACAGTTCCCGAATCTTTTCGCTGCCGCTTAATTCGGCTATCAGCTCCGCGCGTGCGGATATAATCTGCAGCGGATTGTTCAGTTCATGCGCTATCTTCGCTCCCATCTGACCTATCGCAGCCAACCTCTCGGCATAAGCGAGATGTTCCTTCATTGTACGTTCTCTCCCATGCAGTTCGTTAATTTCCTTGTGAGAGGTTATCAACTCCGCTTCGCTCAACATCAGTTCGCCGAGCGCTTCGTCCTTATCAGCCACATCCCTCCCGAACAGTATTACAGATTCCTCTCCGTGGACAGGAGTGTACCAAAATTCAAATGTGTGATATCCGACGATAGACTCCGCTTTCTGATTTTCCTTCGTATCTATACAGGCTCTCATTTTTTTATTGTGAATTTCCGGCAGGAGCTCCGCCCAATCTCCCTTGCCCAATCCCTGTATTTTTAGCTCTTTGGAAACAGCCGGATTTGCATACAAAAGCTTCCCGTCCAGATTGATCTTCATAACGAGATCCGGATTGAATTCGCTGAAATTAGGAGGAGAACCGCTCTCTTTTATATTTCTATCACGAACAGCGCCTAACGTCATCAGTGACGCTATCTGCTCAACAAACTTAACTTTGGTACCATCAATATCTTTTCGGTCCGCCGCATGCACTAATATTGCGCCGAAGAGATTATCATCGGGCGATATCGGAACGAATACGGCATAATTCACATCTTCCTTAAAATCGGCAAACCACGCCGGTATACGCTTATTATTCGACCGATCGAAGTTCAGCGTATATGTCTGTTCAGGATGAATCCCGTCGATACCGGATTTCTTTAATACCAACTCGAAGTTATCGCTCTTTTTCTTCACCCAACCGACCGAATGAGTTATCTTAAGTGATTTGCCTGCATTGTCGAGTTGCAAAAACGCCGCCGCTTTGACGTCGAGCAGCCCGGATACCTCAGCAATACAATCTTGTATCAGCTTCTCGTAGCTTACACCGGATAATACATTGATTCCCATCCTTGCAGCAAACGATTGCTGCCCGAGATTCCCGGAAAGAACTTTGTTAGATGTTATCCTTGATGATATATCTCTTCCTATGCTGACGGCTCCAACTATCTTTCCTCCGGAATACATCCTTTTCCCGGAAACCTCAAGATGAACGGCTCTTCCTCGTTTGCCCTTTAACTCCATCTCATATCTGTCGATAAGAGTATTTGAATTGACGAAGTCCCTGTAAATCGCTAAGAGATTCTTACCCCGGTCGGATTCGAACAGGACCGAGAGCGGTTTACCGAGAAGGTCATCCTTTTTGTATCCTAAGGAAGATATTGCTGATTGATTTGCAAATGTTATTATTCCTTCAAGGTCAAAGATCATAACAAATTCATTGATCCCCTCTACAATCGATTGATAGGTCGCAACGGATTCAATATCGTTGATATTCAAAGATTTTTTAGCCATAGCTATGCATTTTCACGTTAATTTCTCTATAAGATAGGATCCTCAAACAACCCGCAATCAACTACTTTTATTGAACTTAGGCAGTATTTGACTGCATTGTGAGTATATTTAACGAAATTATGAGGAAAATCCAAGCTTAAATTCTCTCTTTCGGTACGATTGTGACCGGAGACACATGTTTTTTGTGATAAATACTTTAATAATTTTAGTTCTCAATAGTATGCGATAAAGCTATTTTACAGGTCGGTTATGCGTCAGAAATCTCTTGATTTATTTAGCTTTACTCGCTATGATAGGTCAATGTTTTAACAAAATTATGGGCAGAGCCGAGATTGATAAAAGCCTCATCACTGAACTTTTCGGGAATGGAAATTGGATGAATAGGTCGCTTTTGCTTATCACTATACCTCTACTTCTACTTGGATGTGGTAAAAGCGAAGAAACCCGTTCAGCGGCTCAAGAAGTTAGTTACTCGGAAGAGGATATTGTTGACGGCGGCAATCTCATTATCGGAATTACAGGTGAGCCTGATGCCCTCAACCCATTAACAGCCCATTCGAAGAACTCCAAAGACATTATTTCGCTCATATACAGACGATTGGCGGACCTGAACGAAGACCTGGTTTCATTTTCCCCTCAATTGGCAAAGAGTTGGGAATTCTCCAACGACAGCCTCTCAATCACATTTAATCTGAGGACAGACGTCTCGTGGCACGACGGCGAAAAATTCAATGCTGACGACGTAATTTTCACTTATAACCTTCAGATAAACGAAACTTTGACATGGGACGGCTATTCCTCTAAAGAAAACGTGGAAAGAGTTGTCATGCTGGACGATTCCACTGTTGTTTTCCATTTAAGAGAAAAATCTCCTACTCTGCTCATGGACGCCGTGGAAGGTTACATAGTCCCGGAACATATTTTAAGCGGCATACCGATTGAGGAGATCGAAAGCACCGATTTCAACAGAAACCCGATAGGTACAGGACCGTTCAAGTTCGTCGAGTGGAAATCTCAGCAATCAGTTATACTTGAAAAGAATAAAAACTATTATATCAGAGGCAAACCCCACTTAGACGGTATATTTTTCCAGGTCGTTCCGGATAGAATTAATCTCTGGAGGCAGCTTCAGAGCGGAGATATAGACTTTATGGAAAAAGTTCCAGCAGCAGATTTCAAAAAATTATTAGATTCGTGGGAAAGAGGTGATACACGGATTAGACCTTACAGTTTTCTCGGCCAATTTTACGAATTCATAGGCTGGAACCGCATCGACCCGGAAAACTACGCCCGGGTAATGGAAGAAGCGGGAGATTCCGAGCCGGACATGGAAGAACTTCTAAAACCGCACAAGCTCTTCGGAAGCCAGAAGGTGCGGGCAGCATTGACAACAGCCATTGATAGAAAGACAATAGCGGACGTAGTCACCCACGGCCTCTCTATTCCGATGCACGGTCCGATCCCTCCAGTACTGTGGCCATACAATTCCACCGCAAATTCCGTCTGGGAATACGATGTAGAAGGCGCAAAAGCCATTCTGAGTTCCGAAGGGTGGAGTGACACTGACGGAGACGGAATTCTTGATAAGGACGGACTGAAATTCAGTTTTGAGATGGTAACCAACGCTGGAAATGAGGAAAGAAAACAAGCCCTGACCATTGTTCAGCAGCAGTTGAAGGAGATCGGAGTCGAGATGAAACCGAGGGTAGTGGAACACACACTCCTTACCGGGAGGATGTTTCCAGCCAGAGAGTTCGACGCCGCGCTCTTTGGCTGGAACGTAGGACTGAAAATGGAATTAACTCCACTATTTCACAGCTCGAGTATCTTCATTCCGTTTAACTTCATAAGTTATCTCTCTCCCGAATTTGACATGTTGGAAGAAGCGGCAAAACGGGAAACCAATAGGAGCAACGCTCAAAAACATTGGGACGAAGTTGCTAAGCTCCTGTCATGGGATTTACCTTATACCTGGCTTTATTACAAATTGGAAACGACAGCGGTGCACAGCCGCTTCAAAGGAGTCAAAATTGATAAGAGGGGCTCGTTCATTAATATGGAAGATTGGTGGATACCCCTCGAGGAGCGCGCTGCTCACGACATGCTCGCCGAGAATTAGCCGCTGATGGTCGCCTACTCTCTAAGGCGGCTTTTAGTTACCATCCCCATACTCTTTCTTGGATTATCGCTAACCTTTTTCGTAATTCGCCTCGCTCCCGGCGACCCGACCGACCGCTTTATCACACCTTCAATGAGTCCCGGGCTAAAGGAAAATATCGCTAAGAAATTCGGTATCGATCAGCCTATACCGATTCAATATATCGCATGGATGAAAAGCGTAATTTTACACTTCGATTTCGGCAATTCCTTTGCGAACGGAAGAAATGCATCAAAGGTGATCTTGGACGCTCTTCCCCCGACCTTGTTGCTTTCAACGCTGTCACTGGTATTTGGGCTTATCCTCGGAACGCTCTTAGGAGCTTACTCAGCTCTGAAATCAGGCAGCAAAACAGATAAAACATTGACTTCACTTCTTCTTTTTTTCTATTCCGTTCCCACCTTCTGGCTCGGCTTGATATTCCTCGGATTCTTTGCAATCAGCCTCGATTGGCTGCCCTCATCCCAATTAACGTCGATATTTCACGACAGGCTCGGATTCTTTGGGAAATTATGGGATTATGCGATCCACTTGATCTTGCCGGTCCTTACCCTCGGACTGACTACAGCTCCCGTTTACGGCAGATTTGTCAGAAACAGTATGATAGAGGTTTTGAATTCTGACTTTATAACGGCAGCCAGGGCGCGGGGCTTATCCGAAAGAAAAATATTACTGCATTACGGATTACGCAATGCCCTCCTTCCGGTGATTTCCATTCTCGGGACGTCCTTACCCGCGCTCTTCAGCGGTGCTGTAGTAGTCGAGGTCATCTATTCGCTCCCCGGCATGGGTAGGGTCATGTTTGACGCGGCTCTGGGCAGAGACTATCCTATAATTATGGCGGCAAGCACAGTTGCCTTTATCAGTGTAATAATCGGCAATTTTCTTGCCGATGTAGGTTATGCGGTCGCCGACCCGCGGGTCAGACTCGAAGGCAGCAACTGATGAACCGCTTCATTCAAATTATTCAGCGGCTCTGGAATCATTCAACGGGAAAGATAGGCTTAACCGTAACCGGTATATACTTTCTCCTCGCAGCGGTAGCGCCCTTGATTTCACCTTACGATCCAGCCCAGCAGAACCTGGCGATTGTCTCCTCCCCCCCGTCACTTTCTCATCTACTCGGAACTGACATATTCGGAAGAGACCTCTTAAGCAGGCTTTTGTACGGATCCAGAGTCTCCATGGGAATAGGTTTGGTCGCAGCGATAATAGCCGTCAGTATCGGTTCGGCTGTCGGATTAGCTTCAGGGTTTTTAAGAGGCTGGACAGATAAGACGCTCATGAGAGTCGTCGATATACTACTCGGGTTCCCCAGGCTGTTTATTGTACTTTTAGCCGTTGGATTGGGCTCTCCTTCGATTTGGCTTACCGTAGCTGTTCTCGGTGTTGTTTCATGGATGGAGGTAGCGCGGGTCGTCAGAGGGGAGGTCATTCTTGTGCGGGAGATGAACTACGTAAAAGCTGCAACCGCTCTTGGATTGAAAAAATCTCGAATAGTGCTGCGTTACGTTCTTCCTAACGTGTCGAGTTCCATAATTGTCTCTTCAACGCTTTTAATCGGAACGATGATACTCGTTGAAGCCACTCTCAGCTTTCTCGGTCTCGGTGTCCAACCTCCAAACGCAAGCTGGGGAACTATTATGAATCAAGGCAGGATCGATCCGCTGGGTACCTGGTGGATTTCAACGTTTGCCGGCGCTGCCATAATTATAAGCGTGATTGGGTTCAACTTATTAGGGGATGGTTTAAGAGATGTTCTGGATCCACGGCAGAATAAAAGTTGATCGGCGTGAAAGATCAAATGAAAAAAATAGACAACATACTTGAGATCGAGGATCTCCACGTCAGCTATGCTTCACGCAATAAACTATTTAGTTCAAGAAATTCACTGACTGAAGCCGTCAGGGGAGTCTCTTTCAGTGTCAAACGGGGGGAGACGTTCGCAATAGTGGGAGAATCGGGCTCTGGTAAAACTTCCATCGCCATGTCCATACTCGGCTTCGTTAAACCGGATAAGGGAACGACACTGTTCAACGGCTTGGATTTAGGCGCTTTGAAAGGTAAGTCTCTACGGAATACGCGTCGATTGATTCAACCCGTTTTCCAGGACGCCAACAGCGCACTGAATCCCCGCATGACCGCTGAATCATGCGTAATGGACGGTTTGTCATCCGAAGACCGGCAGGATAAAAAAGAAACAACTCTTGCGCTTCTGAAAGCTGTGGGACTCGAAGCCGATCACCTGAAGAAATATCCGCATCAGTTGAGCGGAGGGCAAAAACAGCGGCTCTGTATAGCGCGGGCGTTAGCGCCGGAACCGGAACTCCTGATACTTGACGAACCTTTCTCGGCTCAAGACCTGTCTATACAAGCACAGATTATAAATCTTCTCCTCGATCTAAAGGAGAATAAGCGCATTACATATCTCCTAATATCCCACGACCTCAGGGTCGTCAGGTCTTTAGCCGACAGAATGGTAATCATGAAGGAAGGAGTGCTGCTTGAAGAGGGAGAGTGCGGCGACATATTTTCAAACCCCAACCATCCATATACTCGCGAACTCCTTGTCAGCTCCGGCTTACTCGGAAGCGAATGATGGCAGGCAACAAATCCATATTATCGGTTCGGGGTCTTGGAGTCAGCATAAATTCCACCGGATCAAAGACGAAAATCATAGAGGGTGTTGATTTCGATTTAAACTACGGCTCGACGCTCGGGCTCATCGGGGAATCGGGCAGTGGTAAAAGTATACTTTGTAAGGCTATCCTAAAGTTACTCCCGCAAAATGGAAGCGTCACAGGAAGCATTAAACTGAATCTCAAAGACGACTCTGATATAGATATCCTGTCCCTTTCACAAAGAGAACTTATGACGATTCGCGGAAAAACGATAGGATTTCTATCTCAGGAACCATCCGCTTCCATGAATCCGGTGCTGAAATGCGGAAAACAGGTTTTTGACGCTCTCCCTGCATCGATCTATGCCGACAAACATGCCGGGAACCGGCAGGTATTAAACTTGCTTGAGCTCGCGGGTCTCAAAAATGTAAAAGAGGTCGCCGATTCATATCCTCATGAGCTTTCGGGAGGCATGCTCCAAAGAGTAGCCATAGCTGCGGCTCTTGCGGGAGAGCCTTCGATCCTTATTGCGGATGAACCGACTACCGCCCTTGACGCAACCAGCCAAATAGGAATTATGAAAACTCTTTCACGACTTAAAGATGACATGAACATATCTATAATCCTCGTCTCACATGACCTTGATCTCATATTGAATTGGGTCGACGACCTTATGGTCATGTATTTAGGCAGAATAGTCGAATTTGGTAATGCACAAAAGTTATTATCGGCCCCATCCCATCCTTATACAAAAGCGCTGTTGGACGTATCGAAATCTTACACCTCCGGCTCAAAGTTGAAAGTCATCCCCGGCGATATACCCTCCATAGAAACACCGATAACCGGCTGCAAATTTCATCCTCGATGCGAATACGCCGACGATATCTGCTCTAAAGATGAACCGTCCGCGGAAGCCGTCGGTCACGGAGGAACGGCAAGATGTTATCACCCGTTAGATTGACGAAACCGGGCAGTTAAAAGAGGTAAATAATATGATAAAAGGAGAATCGAAAGATATGTGCAAAACCTTTATCATACCCAAGTGTAATTCGAATTACTTCTTTGAAAGCGCACAATTATATATTAACCATCTGCATGAAAATTAATAATAAACTGATATTAAATTAAGGAAGGAGTAACGCATGGGTTCTATCGATTCAAATACGACCGCACTGCTGATTATTGATCCGCAAAACGATTTTCTGTCGGAGGACGGTGTGGTTTGGGACCTCGTCGGAGATGGAGTTGTGAAAAATAACGTGGTGGAAAAGCTGAAAAATCTTATCGCCAGGGCAAAAGAAGCCGGAGTTGATGTCTTTTACTCACCGCATTACTATGACAAAGAGTTTGACGCATGGAAAAACAACAATCCGATCGACAGCCTTATGTTCGAACGAAAGATGTTTGACCGCAACAGTTCCGGATCTGAGTTCCACCCTGAACTCGCTCCGGACGATGCGACGATTATCTGCGCGCCTCATAAGAACCTGAGCGGTTTTCATACGAGCGACTTAGATATTCAGATGAGGAAACGGGATATCAAGACTATTTACCTCTGCGGTATGTCAGCGAACCTCTGCGTGGAATCACATCTCAGGGACGCAGAGGAGAACGGTTACCATGTGATTGTAATCAATGATGCGACCGCAGCCCCCGGCGAAGATGCGTATAAAGCGGCGTTGGTAAATTTCGGATTTATCGCTCATGAATCTATCACCGCCGAGGAGGCGTTGAGCAGGTTCTAATTTTCCCGAATATTGTAACAGTGAACCCCCGTTGAGACTATCCATCGGGGGTTTTTAGTATAACCAATCCAGACCGATATAAAGCTTTAATCCGCCTCCGTCTATTGAAGGATCTACAGCCTTCCCGATGTCGACAGCGACGATGAAAGTTGAATTTATCGCCAGCCGGATCCCGGCGCCTATTCCCTGATGGAATTTGTCGTCTGCGGAACCGATGTCCTCTTCGGCAAGCTTCGAAGCAGTATCGAACGATCTCCCCAAATCATAGAAAGAGCTGACAGCGGCATAACCGGTCGTGAACATGTCCGCAATTTTGTATCTCAGTTCAAAATTTCCGTAGAAATTATTCCTGCTGTTTACCCTTTGATATACTACGCCTCTTATAGTCTTCCCACCGCCTATTCCGGTCTGTACCTGAAACGACCCGTCTAATTGTGTAGCCGTAAAGAACGGCACACCTTCCGACATGAATCTTCCGCTCAGACGATAAGCAAAGGTAAGTTTATCAATTAGAGGTAGATATTGTCTGTGAGTTCCGGTGAGAGACAGATACGAAAAGTCATTACCGAGCATGTCTGGTACCCATCGAAACAGCGCCTCCGACCACACACCGCTGTTTGGAGTCGATTCATCATCCCGGCTGTCCCATACCAGTCCTACCAAAAAGCTGTGTTCACTTCCCCCCTGAATCAATTTCTTATCCACCACGCCGCTCCGGATAAGCTTAGCCAATAATGTGTTGGTCGGTAAACTCAGGTATTTCTCATCGAAGTCGTTGTAGTCTATGGTATCGATTTCAGTAGATAAAATTGTAAACCCGCCCAACCATCTCAAATTTTCTCTATTCAGCGCTCCCTGAAAAATCGTATCGACCCGGTAATAACGCTTATCATATTCGTAATAGAATTTCCCGCGGTATTTTTCCTGGTCCGATGAATCTTCGTAAGATTCATTATACAGAGTCTGCGCCCCTCCAAACCCGTAAAACGGCTCGAGGATGCTCGTTAGATAGCTAGCTTTCATCGTGATTCTTATTTTTTTGCGAAAGATATATTTGCTGTCAAACCGGTACGAATAATCGCCGATACCTTTTGTGGTACGTTTCAATATCAGCCTGTGAGATGCGTAATATGGCGAGTATCCCCCGGCTCTTTTATCGTCAGCCTGAAGTACAATACCATAACCAAAACCTTTATCGGCGCTGAATGCCAATGCCGGAAGAAATCCGAATGTCAGATTTCTTTTACCGCTGTTCTGCCTTTGCTCACCCGGTTCAGAACCGGATAGAGGTGAATGTAGTGCTGCCAGCTGCAGCGTAAACAGCGTAAGCAGTATGTAAACTAATTTCAAATGGTTCCTTTAGCTAAACGTGAATTATATGAAAATATATCAAAATATGGTTATTCAGGCAAGTTCGCTGTTTATATATTTAAGAATAGAGATTGTATGGTTTACAGTGTGATAAAATTTTTAGTAGCATCTGTTTAATCGGTGTCCGTATTTTTACCGCCGATTTTTCAGAATGCACGAAACCTTAACAGAGGGTTAATTGGAGATCAACAAAAACATTTTAGACGATAAAAATCTGATGAGAATTCAGGAATTAAATAATCCGTCTATAAATGAAATAATAAACGAATACGTCAGCATTTGCAAGCCCTCAAAAGTGACTGTTATATCCGACTCGGCGGATGATATGGAATTGCTGCGTGAGTTGGCAATTCGAAACAAGGAAGAGATACTACTCGAAACGAAGGGTCATACGATTCACTTCGACGGGTATTACGATCAGGCGAGAGATAAAACGAACACCGCTATTCTTCTTTCCAAAGGCGCACAACTCGGCAAATATATTAACACTGTTGACAGGGACGAAGGGTTGAACGAGGTTATGGCCTTGTTAGACGGGATAATGCAGGGAAAGGAGATGCTCATTTGCTTTTTCTCTCTCGGACCGACTAACTCAAGATTTTCCATACCCGCACTTCAAATTACCGATTCGGCTTACGTAGCCCACAGCGAGACTATCCTGTACCGTCAGGGATATGAAGAATTTAAAAATCTCAACGGTTCGAACAACTTCTTCCATTTTGTGCATTCGAGCGGCAAGCTTGATAAGAATAAAAATTCGGAAAACGTCGAAAAACGCAGAATTTACATGGACCTTCAGGAGGAACGTGTATTTTCCGTGAACACACAATATGCGGGCAACAGTGTCGGTCTGAAAAAATTGGCTCTCCGGCTTGCGATCAACAGAGCTAATCGGGAAGATTGGCTTTGTGAACATATGTTTATTTTGGGCGCTAAACCTCAGGGTAAAGATAGGACGACCTATTTTTCCGGCGCCTTTCCAAGTGCGTGCGGTAAGACCTCAACTGCGATGATTCCCGGTCAGATAATTCTCGGTGATGATATAGCCTACATCAGAATAGGAGAAGATCGGATCGCATATGCAGTAAACGTCGAGCAGGGCATCTTCGGTATAATCCAGGATGTAAACTCAGTTGATGACCCTTTGATATACCAGGCGTTGACTACTCCGAGAGAATTGATATACTCAAACGTTTTACTGAAAGATAACACTCCTTATTGGCTCGGTATGGGAGATGATATTCCCGGAGAGGGTTTTAACTATTCCGGCGAATGGTCGCTGCATGACAGAGACCCGGATGGAAATGAAATACTTGCTGCCCATAAAAACGCCCGTTATACGATCCGTATTCAGGAATTGGAAAATTCCGATCCGAAGCTCCATGCCCCGGACGGCGTTCCACTCTCCGGAATAATTTACGGTGGGCGCGATTCCGATACCAACCCTCCCGTTCTCCAATCGCTCAATTGGGAGCATGGCGTGTTCATGGGCGCTACATTGGAATCTGAGACAACGGCGGCTACTATTGGCAAGGAAGGGGTCAGGAAACAAAATCCGATGGCTAATCTTGATTTCCTTGTCGTTCCGCTCGGCACTTACATAAAAAACCATCTAAAGTTCGGTGAATCGCTAAGCCGAAAACCATTGATATTTTCCACCAACTATTTTCTAAAGGAAAAAGGTGAATTCCTGAACGAAAAGACGGACAAAAAGGTCTGGCTGATGTGGATGGAAGGCAGAGTGCACGGAGAGTTCGATGCAATAAAAACACCGGTAGGATACGTTCCCCATTTTGCGGACCTAAAAAACTTGTTCACGGACTTATTCGATAAAGAGTTTACCGAAGACATATATGAAAGACTTTTTTGCATACGCCTTGTTAAGCTGCTTGACAGGATTGACAGAATAGAAACATTCTATGCCGGGGAGTTGAATCTTCCAAACGCCTTTACCGAAGAAGTCAAAAGTCAAAAAAGCAGACTGCTTCAGGCAAAGGATGAATTCGATAGAGATATAGTGTCTCCCTTTGAGTTTAAGTCCTGAATACAGAGCGAATAAAGACCAATCAGAGTGTCAATGAGCGGTTTGTTCACATTATCATCAAGAAAGTCAATATCGGGAATTTCACTTCTTCTGCTCAAACTATTGTAAATAAACATTTTACTCTCGTTTTTTAGTCCCATTGAGCCACAATCAAAGATAATACTTGACATGAAGCACCTATGCAGGTTATAATTTCCGTAAGTTTTTCTTAATATATATAAAAGAAATATATTACAGCCTTAACTGAAGTTATTGCCGGGAGAAATTCGTCATCCGCCGAAGGAATGGCGGTTTAGGTGAATTTTGAAAGCTAAAATCAATTAGAGGTATTATAGACATGAAAGCACCAAAGTTATTACTAACTACGCTTCTGTTGCTGACGTTCTTCAATTTCGCAGCCGGAGCCGACCGTACAGTAACGGGCAATATTTCAGTTGCTGAAACCGGAGGTCCTCTTCCGGGCACGCAGATACTAATCAAAGGCACCTTCACCGGAACTATAACGGATAATGACGGGAACTACGTCATCAACATTCCTGTTGATGAGGTAACATTTATAGTCACGTTCATCGGTTTTAAGACGCAGGAAATTACCTTAGCGCCGGGAGTCACATCCCTCGACATAGAGATGGAAGAAGACGTTCTAAAGACCTCCGGAGTCGTGGTGACAGGACTGGCATCGACTGTAAAGAAACGTAACCTGGCTCATTCGGTAGCAACAATTTCAGCGGATGAACTGGTACCTGCGCCTGCCCAAACACTTGGCGGAGCTCTTGCGGGAAAATTCGCGGGTATTAACGTCAGCCAGAACACCGGCGCACCGGGTGGTGGTATAAGCGTAAACCTACGTGGTGTTTCAACGCTTGTCGGCGCAACACAACCGCTATATGTTATCGACGGTGTGATTATCAATAATGCCGCAAACCTCGCAGGCTTGATGGATCTCATAACTGCAGCAGCAAGCGCCGGCAGCCCGAATCCGCAAGGTCAGCCTGTTAATAGAATTGCCGATATTAATCCTAATGACATCGCCAATATAGAAGTACTCAAAGGCGCAAGCGCAGCTGCAATTTACGGCTCGAAGGCAGCCGGCGGTGTAATTATTATCACTACAAAGAGCGGTGGAACCGGAAAAACACGCATTGATGTTTCTCAGCAGTTTGGTTTCAGTACAATCCTGAACAAAATAGGCGCACGTGAATTTAACGCACGAGAAGCATACGGAAACAACGGTGCGACAGGGTTGGGTTTTTTCGGCGTCAGCAACGGTTTTCTGAACTCTTCCGGGTTTACCCGGTTAGATTCAATTAACGGTACAGAAGGTGGTTTGAGCGGATCAGATGCTGCTCGATTTGAGGTCATACTTGATTCATTAACCGCTGCTGTACCCGGAAGATTCATCGACTATGAAGACGAGCTGTATGGAGAAACAGGCATGCTTTGGGAAACCACTGTGAGCGCAAGAGGTGGAACCAACAAAACTCAATTCTACGTTTCCGGCATGTACAAAAACGATGAAGGTATCGTTAAAAACACAGGATACAAAAAGTATTCGGCGAAAATCAACGTTAAGCACAGATTCAGTGAAAAGACCAAATTAGATGTTTACACAAGTCTTATCAGGTCAGAATCAGATCGTGCCATTACAGGAAACGATAATACCAATACCACATTCGGATTTTCTCTCGCATTTACTCCCAGCTATGTGGACATAAGAAAATGCTCAGCTGCGGATGTCGCAGCTGCGGATGTTAACGACAACTCGACCAGAACTGGATGCTTCGGTCTTCTTGCAGGGGATTATCCGGTTAATCCGTTTAATCCGTCAAATCCGCTTCACACAAGAGATGTCCTTACCAACAATGAGATAGTATATCGTTCTATCCTTTCAACGAAACTCACACACAGCCTCTTTAGAAAAGCCAATCAAAATCTCGATTTTATTGTGCTGGCCGGCATTGATTTCTACTCGCAGGAGAATAAAGCATTTTCTCCTCCCGATCTGCAATTTGAACGAGTAAGTGACACACCGGGTTCATCAATTCTCGGTGAGGCAGAGAGCATTAACACGAACTTGTCTTTGAATTTAGTCCATAAATACGTCACGCCCTCGAATACTTCCTATAATACCACATTCGGTTTTCAGTTTGAAAACATTGAGAACAATAATTTGGTGGTATGGGCGACGAACTTGATACCAACGCAGACGAACGTTGACCAAGCCTCCAAGGTAATTTCTTTTCAGCAGATTACCCGCCAACGTGAACGCGGCTTTTTTATACAGCAAGAGGTCAACTTTAATGACGTGATCTATGTTTCCGGCGGACTACGTGGTGATCGAAGCAGTACTATAGGCGACACAGATAAGTTCTTTATGTTTCCAAAAGGAGCCTTGTCATATCGTCTTAATGATGCTTTAAAATTACGTACAGCATATGGTGTAACAGGAAACTTGCCTATTGCTAATTCGAAATTCACCCTCCTTGATCCAATCAGCATAGGGGGAAACTCCGGACTAATTAATGAGGGTACGAGAGGTTCTGCTGATATAAAACCCGAACGAACCCGGGAAATAGAATTGGGGCTTGATTGGACCGGATTAGATGAAAAGGCGACGCTTGACGCCACATATTTCACTCAAAACATCACCGATCTGCTTTTGACTGCTGGCTTTC
>JADFGO010000054.1 GCA_022567655.1 Candidatus Neomarinimicrobiota bacterium | reverse complement strand
CAATGTAAGTAACAAATTGATTCGTATCAAACATAAAGTGGCGAAAATGAGCCAACCTAAACGTCACAAAACGACAAAGTGAACAGTAAGCGCTCAGAGTGTAACTATAGTGTAACTAAATCTTCGACAGACTTCGACATACCTAATCACAAACCAACACTCTTATAAATATTAAAAACCTTACAACCATGAGGGTTATAGGGCTGAAAGCGTTGTAGCGGGGGTAGGATTTGAACCTACGACCTTTGGGTTATGAGCCCAATGAATCTGTTGATATATAGGTACTTACAGTGTTGTGTAACTATAGTGTAGCTAAAGTGAGAACGAAAACGGTTAATGTCTTTTTATTTAGCAATATGATATACCCACCTGCTAAGGTGCTTTTCGTATATATCAGACCAAGTAGATCGATCGCTGCAGAAATATTATCTCACATCAAAACTGACGAAAATCCGCCCCCCCATACACCCCTCAGAAAGAGGGCGGGTTACGTATATATATCTCCCACTCACATTGTAATCGATTTTTTAAGAAATTGTTTTAATTGGTAGGACTATTCTGCTTGGTTTGATTCCTGTCTCCCGCTCTGGATTTTTAAAGAGTATCTCACTTTCACAAAAGTCTATTTTGTATATTCGAAAAAAAGGATCGTGCAACGAACGGAGTGACATTACGCGTACCAAAAGAATTATTTTCATTAATAGGTGCAACCACTGTATATTTCAGGTCGCTTGAGATTAATAATGGATACAGATTTTAATCAACCTTTCTGGAAGTGCCAAGAATGCAATTCTGAATTTACCGAACAACCGAGCTCTAAACATGATGGAATGTGGGTTATTTGGATTTGTAACAACTGTGGAAGCAACTCGGTTGTAATGATTTCAGATGATGAAGATACGAGAGCAGACCAAAAGGAATAGAAAAATCAAATTAAAGGGGCAGGTTAGGTGTGGAAAAAGTGAAAAAACAAGACCAGGAAAAGAATTAAGATAATTGATGAGGAAGAAAATATGACTCAGAAAAAATCTTTAATACTTGCCATTACATTCTTAATTGCTTATTCCTGTGGAAAAGAAAGGGCAGAAACACCAGCAAAATATGTTCGAACAGTTGAAGCCCATAAATATATTGGCGATGTTAAAACTGTTTGTGGCAAGGTTGTTGAATCGCGCTTCGTTTCGTCTGGCCGTGGACATCCAACTTATTTGTACATAGATAGACCTTATCCTGATTCAATATTTACAATTGTAATTTGGGGTAACGATAGAATTAATTTTGACCCCAATCCCGAAGGTTATTACTTATACAAATCTATCTGTGTAACTGGCTTGATCCAATCTCATGAGGGAGTTGTACAAATAGAAATAAATTCTCCAAAACAGATTTGGATAACTCGAAACTAAAAATTGAAACAATATGATAAGGATATACAGTGATGAGAGATGAGCGGTGTATGATCGCCATTTGTGTTCTTGCTGCATTGATGCATTCGGAATATACAGGTTTCAAGCAGGCGATTTCGTCCTTACGAGGAAGATGGTATTGCTGAAGTAAAAGGGGAGCTTTTAGCCTTCCTCAGATTGTTGGCAAGCGAAAAAGCTAACAAAGAGGTTAGAATAGCTGATTGAATATTCTCAGGAATGGGATAACGGAGTGGATTGGACGGTGGAAGAAGGCTGAAAGACTAATATTCACCTAAACCTTTAGAAATTAGGCGTTTAGAGTTTCTTCCGCTGAGATAATTGGGGTTTGAAAGTCCTTAAATTGTTAGCAGGTTCCTCTTTCGACGACTCTTTCACAGGAACTGGAGGGATAGATATCAACACTTCCAGCCTGAGCGAAAAGAGACATAAAATTATTTACACTCTTTTCATCCGGCGCGTCAACAATTAGATAGAACGTATGTTCTCCGTTAACAACCGCTTCTCCATGTATTTTTATCCCGTATTTGCCTGCATTCTCTTCAGATATCTCAGAGAGTAACATTGGCGCCATCTGAGGATCCATTGCCGGGCAAGTTTCCGGGCTGTGTTCATGCTTTATTACAAATAATGACATTGTATGATTAATCCTTTCTTCTTCACGCCTATCTACATTAAGACAGGCGATAGTATCGGCTGGTAGAAATATAACACAATATTGCAAACAACCAAATTCCTCAAGAAACTTAAAAGAAAATTTACTGAATTAATCAGATACTGTTACTGAATGTCTAATCGGTGATTTCGTCCGGACGAGGAAGATGGTGTTGTTGAAGTAAGGACAATTCTTCTCCCTTATTGACAGTCGTTTTCGCTCAAATTAGATTTCTGTATCTACTGATTTCATTAGTGAAATAGAATACGTTCTCTTGTCGATGAATTAATACTTGAATATTATGATAATGTCAGACTAAGGAGTGTATTCATTAAATTCCTTAAGGGGCTAAAACGTGACTATAATTAACCAGTACACCAAAAAATTGGGAAGCTACATTGTGCAAGTATCGGAGTACTCTCAGTGCATGCAGGATCTGAAGTATTTGTAAATTTAAATTGAAGCGTATGTTCAATATTTGCGGTTACTGTAAAAAAATTGGTTGTATCTCCTGGAGAGACTGTGGCAATTTTCGATCCGTCCCAGATTACATCATGAGTCTTACTTGTATTACTAAGGTTTGTAAATCTAACTTGTGCAGTTTGATTGACTTCACATGCCAATAAACAAGAGCCATCATCGATCTCGGCAGACGGATTAAAATTTGTAGCCGTAATATCGGTACAACCTTCTATTGGAGCCGGATCCTCCTCTTCGGAACAGGCAGATATAATCAAAATTAAAACAATGAATAATGAGAGTAGTGGTAGGAGTGATAATTTCATTTTTATTCCTTATACGAGAAAGTTATTAAAGAAACAAAATCAACGCAAAATATATCAAGAATTTTGTTCATCCACAAGTAGAATGATGAAAGTGTGTTTTTGTTGGGTAACGACCAGGTATGAATTTATATTATTAGATAAGGGAATATGAAAAAGAGGAGCAAGTTATTTACTGTTCCCAGCTCTTGCCCCTCTTGACATGAGATCTTGTTGAAGCAAAGATAATGTATGATAATTACTCGGGGTAACAGTGATGGGACGCACAAATGGTTGGTGTATTTATTTGGATGTGGATCAACTCGATGACGGAACAGTTGTAATTAACAGTATTTATAATTAATAAATATTCATTTCTAATCGAAATAGAAATATTAGGTGTGGCGAAATTGAGGCTTCCTAAACGTCACAAAACAACATCAAACAACACTAAACGACACTGATCAACAAATAGAAAAACCCCTAATTTCATAAGCGAAATCAAGGACTTTGGCTCTATAACTTTGTAGCGGGGGTAGGATTTGAACCTACGACCTTTGGGTTATGAGCCCAACGAGCTACCAGACTGCTCCACCCCGCGATCTGAAGCCTATAATATATTCGGCGTGCTAAACAGTCAAGCTTTGAATGGGCGAGGGAGGGATACTTAAGAATAATGTATGCATGTGAGGACAACTCCCAACTTTCTACGGACTAAGCGTGAATTGTTCTGGGGCGAATCTTTGCTTTTTTGAGGGGAGTAGTTGACACACCCCGTCTTCCGGCTTAGCCGGAATCCACCCCTCTTATTAGAGGGGAATTATAGGAATCTTTTTCAGACATCTGTTAACGAACGAGAGTGAATTTGCCGTTTATCTCCACTCCTGTTCCCGCTATGCGGTACAAATATAATCCGGTCGAAAGTTGAACATCGGGAGTGAATCTGACGGAATTTTCGCCTTCAGCCAGGTCTCCCAACGGTTCACGATAAACTCTGCGCCCAAGAATATCGAAGACCGTAAAGACCATTGATTGTGTTGCTGCGCCAAGATCAAAATCGATCTTGGTATCCGTGTTGAACGGATTCGGATATTGCGCTATAATATTTGAAGGGGGCAGTCCCGTTACGGTCACTTCAAGGCTGTATTTTTCGCTGGCAACCTCGCTTGATTTCACCGAGCCATTGGCTGCAGCGATTATCAATCCTGTACCGGTGTTCACCGAAGCTACAAGAGTTGAAATTCCGGGAGGAAGCGAAATGATCTGCGGAGGGCTGCCTGTCATGGTACTGCCCCATACATTGCTCTCTCCTAATGGAGTTAAATGCGCCTTCATAGCGGAGCTGCGAGTCGGCTCGAACCTATGGATCCTGAATGCAATCTGGTTCAATCCGATCAAAGGGGCTATAATCGCTACGTCGGATAGTGTGGTATCAGTAGCTGCTGTAAATTCCGGATACAGACTCGCCTCTTCAAAGAAAACTCCCGCTCTGCTCCTGCTGCCCGTGAACCAGTTCCACAAGGCGAATTTTCCGAATGCGGCTTTCATGCCGTCTACTTCCGAGTTCGTAGATTTCAATGCGTTGTCCAGAGCGATCTGAGCTGAGTTTTCCGCCATCTGTTCCCAGACGTTTCTCATGATAGGTGCGGAATAATTCTCTTCTAAGAACTTCCCCCAAATAGCCGCCTGAAAACCGTTTGTGCGGTACAGAGATGAATTTGCTCTCGAATAATAGCTTTCGATATATTGAACATAATCGTTCACTTCATCGTAAGCGACGTCTTCAAACCATGTGGAGGCAAGCTCATAATACCATTGATTGCTGCCGGATGGCAGTGCGTATCCAAGCTGGATAACGTGAAAAAATTCATGCACCGCCGTTACGCGCATCCCGTCGAGGTCTTGCGAAAAGTATATGCTTTCCGCGAAATTATCATCCATCACTATGTAAGAGGTGTTGGTCGGATCCGGGAAAGTCTGACCGTACACGAAGTCTCCGGAAAGTTCCTGAATATAAACGTCTACTTCGTCCCCATCGACCGGATCGACGGGCGGAGTGTTGTATCCGAGCGAATCGATAAGCAGGTACCAGCCTCTTTCGTACGCTCTTCCGGTACGGTATATCCAATCGGGAACCGATTCTCCCAAAAGGCGCTCAACTTGAACAGCGTGAACACCCGTCGTGTCGTAATGGATCTTGAAGTGTCCCTCCGGAGTGAGATAAAAAGCCTGAGTCACGGGTCTATGTTCCACGGCAGTCAGCGCCGACTTTTCGAGTTGGCTCATATAGCCGACAGCCTCAGCACGAATTCCAAATAGGCATTTAATCGCCCGTTCACCCGGTTCAGCCAGGTAATTTCCATCGAGTAGAGTCAGATATAAACTTTTTAGGTTTTGCGAATATTCCTCTTCCGTCAATATCCCGTCGTAATATTTATCTTTAAGTCCTGTAAAGGCGTCCTGCCCGTTCAGTGTAGGAAGGCTCAGATGGACGAACGACAGTATTATGAACGCGTATATGGTATTTTGTTTCATCTTTTTATTGATAAGAAAGTTTGAATATACAGTGATTCAATCTCGCGTATTGTGAGTAATCTCACTCGACGTAAAGATCGATAACTCTTAAAATGGCTGCGGAACAGACCTTACAAAAGTAATCGGGATTCCTCGTAAACATGATGCAGTCGGCCTCAGGGCGGTAAAGACCCTTCGCCGTGTACATAGCGCCTTCGAATGCGCCCACTTTCCCGAAATATTTCTCAGCTTTCAGCATAGGTTCAGTTATACTCTTAACCTCCCTGAAAAGTTTCTCAACTTCGCTCTCCGGCGCGCCGCTCCGGCGGAGTTCAGTGCGTTTCTGCTGGTATTTGTACGAAGCTTTGTCGTATTGCTCCTGATTCCAGGGAGTGGGAAGAGGGGTTGACGAATCCACAAGGTCTTTCCATTTCAATTCATCTGCGTCAAGAAGCGCTGTTACGTTCGGTTCCCACGGTTCGACACCGACGGGGTTAAAATCTTCGTAGGCGACCGACGACGTATAGTACTCGTCTGCCAGACCGGCAAAAGAATGCCCGAACTCATGCACGAATACATACTCAGCGGGCTCCGTATCGGAACTGACGGTCGCATACAGGTTAAAAATTCCGCCTCCCCCGTATTTTCGGGTGTTCGCCAGCATCATAATCGCATCATAGGGAGCGTTTGCGGCGATCTCCCTGATCGCTTTATTCTCGAACGAAAGGACGTACCTGTCCGAATCGAAGGAGTTGAAGCTCAATCCGAGCGGAGTCTTGAACCATGAGCCTTTTCGGGGATTACTTATACCGGATCGGTCAGACGCTACGTCGATTGCTCTGACGTTAAAATGCTTCTTCTGGGATTTGAACGGTTCGGTATCGAAAAGCGCCTTCACAAAGCGTTTAACGTCTGAATGAAATTTTTTCTTCTCTTTTGCGGTGTAGCCGTCACCAAGAAGGAGGATATCCACTTTTTTCTCCGGCTTGCCGTTTTTGAACACGTTCCACACACTACCCCCGGAGAGTAACGGAGAGCGGTCGACAAACCTGCCTTTTGGATCGACAACGCCTGTATAGATCTCACTGAACGATCCGTCTGTCTTTCGTTTTTTGAGCACAAGTTGAACTTCGGATTTCGGCTCGGGAAAACGCTGAGATTCGTGAATAGACCGCCAGACGCCGCGACGCGCTTCGCCCGTAGTTTCCCATTCTCCATAGATGCTCGCGAACCCCCTTGAGTAAATTACCCTGTTGCTATTTAAGTCGATCACTTCAAACAGGTATTTGCCCAAATTTGTATCGTCGATCAAGTTAACCCTTCCGCCGGGCCATTTGCCTTCGAGGCGTATCCCGTCAAGGCTGATGTGTTCTTCAGTTGCTATCCCGCTGTGGTAGTAATCAAAACGTAAAGTGTTTCCGGTAAAATATTCGTCGAACTTCTGAGCCGCAGCCGACGAAAACATCAATAGAACTAATAGGGTTCTTCTCACCATTGTCTCCTGCTGAATATGATAGCGGAAGTTAACATCGCGAATCTGTTTAATCAATCGAATGGTAGTGTCAAATAGTTACCCGAATAAATATCCGGTTTGAGTCATTTAGTTGCAGGAGTTCAGCCGCAGATGTAAGTTATCCCCGAAGAATTTAGCCGGAGAGGCAAGTACGACAAAAAAATGGAGAACCAAATGGCGTTGAAAGCGTTATTTTTAAATTGTACGTTGAAAAAATCACCGGAAGTATCGAACACTGAGGCGTTGATTAACAAAGCGGTCAAGCTTTATTCTGAATTAGGCGTAAAGAGTGAGATACTACGCATGATCGATTACAATATTCCTTTCGGCATTTCATCGGATGAAGGGGAGGGGGACGAATGGCCCGAAATATTGGATAAAGTAAGAGCCTGTAATATACTTATAATAGGGACTCCAATTTGGTTTGGAGTTCGTTCGTCGATCGCCCAATTGGTTATCGAAAGACTGGACGGAACTTATGATGAAGGAGATCTCGAAACAGGTCAATTCCCGCTTTACAATAAAGTGGCAGGTGTAATTGTCACTGGAAACGAGGACGGCGCTCATGATGCCGCAGGAACAACCCTGTTCAATTTGTCTCACCTTGGTTGTGTCATACCGCCCAACTCGGATTCATATTGGGTCGGAACCGCCGGACCGGGACCGAGCTACATAGAAGCGGGAGGTGAAAGGCACCTATACACCAACAAAACAATTCGTTACCTCGTGAACAATACAGCGTTTTTCGCCCGGTTAATGCAGGATAATCCAATACCCACAAACCTTAAAAAGCTGATGGCGGACGCTATGGAGGAGAGTGACTATTAAAATCATTCAGTATGCAGCAGCAATTTTTGTCCTAAGTACGTTTAATTTGAATTGTGCGGACGATAAAACGTACCTGCTGATAAGTACGGAGTTGGGCGATATCAGAGTTGAGATATACACGGATAAAGCGCCTGTCACCGCGGCTAATTTTCTCGAATACGTCGATAAAAACAGTTTTCGGAACTCGAAGTTTTACCGTGTGGTGCGGGATGACAATCAACCGGATAATGAGGTCAAAATAGACGTAATTCAAGGAGGTCTCTATTCTGAAGAGAAGATGTTCACTTCCATAGAACATGAAACCACGGACCGGACAAGCATAAGGCATCTGGACGGAGTAATATCAATGGCGCGGAATGAACCGGGAAGCGCTACTTCAGAATTTTTTATCTGCATAGGCGACCAACCGGAACTCGATTATGGAGGAAAACGAAACCCTGACGGACAGGGGTTTGCCGCATTCGGTAAGATAGTGGACGGAATGGACATTGTGAGAAAAATCCATCGACAACCTGCGGACGGGCAGATATTGGCACCTGAAATACGAATCAACAGTGTCAGGCGCTTCAAGTAGCTGAAAAGCTTCACGAATATCCGCACACACAACCGGTGCTCCACGAAAACTGGCTTGAGAGATCTGAAAATGTATAATAAAACACTTGAGTAAAGAGATAGAAAACATTAGATTTTTGTTTAGCAGCTATAAAGTGAGTAACTAATCAGCGGTTTGGATCTATGGCGATAAAAGTTGGAATAAGCGGATTTGGGAGGATCGGTCGTTCCGTATTGAGGGCGGCTAAACTGATTCGGAAGGCGGACTTTGATTTTGTGGCGATAAATGATCTCGCAGATCCGGCTAAACTGTGCACGGTTCTCAAGTATGATTCGGTTCATGGAAAGTATCAGGGTGAAGTGAGTATCTCGGATGGAAATCTTTTAGTTGACGGAGATGAAATAATAATGCTCTCGCAGAAAAATCCTGCCGACCTTCGATGGGGAGAATTCGACACCGACTTTGTTATAGAATCGACGGGATTGTTCAGGCAGAGAGAAGAATTGGAGGGTCACCTTAATGCCGGAGCGAAGAAAGTCATTCTCACTGTGCCTCCAAAAGATGAAATTGACGCAACGATCGTGCTCGGCGTGAATGATGACACGCTGACTGGAGAAGAGAGGATCGTATCGAACGCATCATGCACCACGAACTGTGCCGCAACGGTGACGAAGGTGATTCATGAGGCATTCAACATCGAAAAGGGTTTTCTGAGTACTATTCACGCCTATACGATGGACCAAAAACTGCTCGACTACCCCCACAAGGATATGAGGCGGGCGCGGGCGGCATCACTCTCTATTATACCGACTTCTACCGGGGCTGCGAAGACTTTAGGAGTCGTATTACCGGATCTTCAGGGGAAGATCGACGGAATGTCATTCAGAGTGCCGATTCCGGACGGCTCGATAGTTGACCTGATATTTGTAATCGAAAAATCTACTACCGTGAACGAGATAAATGAGATAATGAAGGAAGCTTCGGAAAACAGTATGAAAGGTTTAATTCAATATACGGAGGATCCCATAGTATCTGTCGATATTAAGGGAAATGTTCACTCTGCTATATTCGATGCTGAACTAACGAGAGCTATGGATGCGAACTTTATTAAAGTATCGGCTTGGTACGATAATGAAATGGGCTATGCTTGCAGGGTGGTTGACCTGATAACGAAGATGCACGATCTTTCGGGCGGAGGCTCTTAATTCCTGGTGCGTAATATGGTTTGTTCCGGATCAATTCCATCGCGATTTATAATTGCCCTGCTTACCCAGGTATTCGCAGGTCCGAGATAGTCGAGGAGCTTATCATCAAGGTATATGGCAACAGCCCTTGTTTTACTTATTCG
This sequence comes from Candidatus Neomarinimicrobiota bacterium, assembly GCA_022567655.1. Taxonomy (NCBI): domain Bacteria; kingdom Pseudomonadati; phylum Fidelibacterota; species Fidelibacterota bacterium. The sequence continues at coordinate 5,746 of JADFGO010000054.1, read as the reverse complement.
AAGAGAAAATTGTTCATACGCTTTCCATATTTGTTCCTCTCCCAACATTTGAAATGTGATGTCGTCGGGATCGCCGTCATCGGGGATAACGACTACACGCACCCGGGAACTATCCATTGATATGATACGCAGAGAGATCATAGGCGGTTTGAAGTCGTCCGCTAAATCTACGCTGACAGAGTCCGAATCGGCTGAAGCAGAAGCGCCCAAAGAATCCAACAATGGTAGTTCAGCTTCACTTTCACCCGTTGTGAGGCCGTTCGGCGCGTCACTTTCACTTCCTGCAGTAAATGATTCAGGGTCCTCAATCGAACAGAACTTTACCGATAAAAGAACAATAAGAAAAAGTGCTCCGCCGCCGAGCCAGAACATTTTATTCGCAGATTTGAAGGCTGGAGCTTTTTCCGGAGTAGGTGTCCCATCGGCGAGCTCTCTCCTTGCTCTACGTTTTTCTTTCGGCAGTTGTTCAGCAGATCTGAACAGTCTATATCTCCGGGCTGCGTCATCGGGATCGATTCCAATTTCTTTTGCATAAGCTTTGATGAATAATACTATATACGGTTCGGGTAATAAGTCATATTCTCCTGTTTCTATTCCATTCAGGTATAGGGGATTGATTTTGGTAACGTTCGAAATATCTTCAATGGAGATACCACGAGCTAGTCTGCTCTCTCGTAGTTCCTCGTAGAAATTTGCCATAAAATGATTACTCCATAAATAGTTGATGAATAATACTGAAGGCTCACTTGAGAGTCAAATATAAAATAACTTGTGTTCGCGACAAATTTGAGTTCAGTGTGAGAACCGGATAGATGAACGAACCATTAAACGTGGCTATTTTTATGCACTTCCATCAACCGATGTACGCTGATCCGGACGATATTATACATACACAGCCGTGGGTAAGGCTTCACGCTGCAAGGGAATATTTTGAAATGGGATCGCTCCTGAAAGATTATCCTGAAATTAAGGCGACCTTCAGTCTTTCTCCATGTCTCGTCGAACAAATAGAGATGTACACCAACGGGGAAGGTTACGAGGATTATTTGTTACGCCTGATGCGCCTCCGCACAAACGAAATGAAATTAGAGGAAAAGAAATTTATACTCTCCAACATCTTTGAAGTTTACGGGTCTGAGCCTGCTGATAAGAACGCAGGAGGGACAGAACTGAAAGATACCTGGCTCGGTAGAATGGAAAGAGAGGGGCTGGAACGAGCCTGCCAACTCACCACGGAGAAAGAGATGATCGATGCGCAGGTTCTGCATCTCTTAAGTTGGAGCGGCGCTCATATCAGAAATGCGCCGCAGATCAGCCGGTTTGCAGCCAAAAGGGAGGGATTTTCGATACAGGAGAGAGACGACCTTCTCGAAGCTCATGATGAACAGCTCAAAAAAATTATTCCGATGTATAAAGAACTCTCATCTACGGGACAGGTCGAACTCGCCACATCACCGTATTACCACCCGATTCTGCCGCTGCTCATTGACAACGATTACGGGAAGATAGCTGACCGGTACAGCGAAGAATCTTCAAAGCATTTCGTATATCCCGATGATGCCGCGCACCAGATATCTATAGCGCTTAAATATCATGAAGAGGTCTTCGGTGAGAGATCAAGAGGTTTGTGGCCTCCCGAAGGCTGTATATGCTACGAAGTTCTGGAGCTGGCTGCAAAAGCAGGGAATAGCTGGCTTGTTACAGATGAAGAGGTTTTGAAACGTTCGATGAAAAATAAATTAACGGATGATATGAAATTCCGGGCATATACCGTTGACGGTATTGAGAATTGTCCCGCTCTTTTCTTCAGGAGTTCAGGTATATCAGATGCAATTTCACACGATTATTTCAAGCTCTCTCCAAAGGAAGCCGTAAACGATTTGACAGGAAGATTAGAACAGATTCGTTCTTCCCTCCCGGAAGGGGGGAACAATTGGGTTGTACCGATTGTTTTAGACGCGGAAAACCCATGGGAATATTATCCCGACTACGGAGTACACTTTTTCAACGAACTCTACAGCCGGCTGTCAGAATCCGAAACTCTCAAGACTGTTTCATTTTCCGGTTTCCTTGAAAAAGCCGGAAATCTACCCGTCTTGAGTAATGTACAGCCCGGTTCGATAATTGACGGAAACTTTAACACATGGATAGGTCAGGAGCAAAAAAACAGAGCATGGGATGTTCTGACAGAAGCCCGTGAAGTCCTGCACAAAATAAGCCTTGAAGATGGAATCGAGAAGACACCGTTTAAGGAAAAATTTGATTCCGCCTATCGTAATCTCCTCGCCGCCGAGGGAAGCGACTGGTTCTGGTGGTACGGCAAAAGTAAATCGCTGCCGCAAGGTAAGATTTTCGATGAGCTGTTCAGGTCGCACCTTATTAAGGTATACGGTCACCTGAATTTGACTCTGCCGGAAGAGCTCATAGAACCGTTAGATATTGAGGCCGAAACTGAGGAGGCGCAACCCAAAAGCCTATTGCATCCTGACATCGACGGTAAAGTAACGGGAGAAGACGAATGGTCGGCAGCAGGGTTCTGGTCATTTGAAGAAGGCACAGGACAAAAGGCCGAGCATATAATTAAAGAAGTAAAATACGGATTTGACGACGATAACGTTTACATCCGGCTTGACGGCGATTCAGGGATTATAAGGTCGTCGGATGAATCTATTTTTATAGAGCTGCATTTAGTAAAACAGAACGACGCGCTGATAAGATTCTCCCTATCCGGTGATAGCCCCACGCTTGAATTCGACGCTAACGGTGTTAAGAAAGATATAATCGGGGGGTCGATAGCTATACACGACATAATCGAAGTCCGCCTGCCGTTAGAAGAGATAAATCTTAGACCGAATGATAAATTTTATTTCTTCGTACGATTAATCGCCGGAGAAGAAGAAGTTGAACGTCTTCCGAAAACGGGTGTGATAAAAGCCACTATTCCTTTACCTGAAAGCTCAGCGTAAGAGGGTGGATTCAGCTCAGCTCTAATTTTTCAAATGTCTGCGGATCGGTGATTGTTTTGTAAAACCGTGTAAGCGGGAACCCGACTATATTGTTATAGCAACCCTCTATCCTGTCGACAAAGAGAGCGCCGGAATCCTGAATTCCGTAAGAGCCGGCTTTATCGAACGGCTTCTCTTTTAAGATGTAGGCATGAATTTCTTCTTCGGTCAACTCCCTGAATATTACGCTGGTCTCTTCCAATTCGGTGACAGTTTGCCCGTTTGAGGCATTTCGTAAACAAAAAGCTGTTACTACCTTATGCAGCTTACCGCTGAGGGCCTGGAGCATCGATCGAGCTTCCTCTGAATTTGACGGCTTACCGAGGATTTTGTTATCGATAACTACAGCACTGTCCGCCCCAATGATAATTCCCTCGTCCACCTTGTCAGCAACGGCGTTAGCCTTTAGTTGAGATAAAGCCACAACCCTGTCAACGGCGTTTCGGGTTTTAACTTCGGCTTCCTTCACGACCGGATGAATAACCTCGGGGTTTATTCCAATCTGTTGAAGAAGTTTTAATCGGCGCGGGGATGAAGAAGCGAGAATAAACTTCTGATTGTTCAAATCGATCATGAGAAGGGATGGAGAGAGGAACTTTTAAGCAGTCGAATAAATTTCTTTTTGTTTACCCGGTATTTAAACGCAATATCGCCGTTAATTTCTACTACCGGTATTTCAGTTCCGAAGCGCATCAACAGGCTGTCGTCTTGAGAAATATCCAGAATTTTCAGCTCAAAATCGTTGGTTTCAGCGACCTGCATGATTATACCAAGCGCCGTTTCACACAGAGGGCATTCCTCTTTCGTGTAGAATTTTACAAGAGGGAGCCGGTTGTTCATCTTGCTATGGCGAGTTTCTCAATGACTTCCGCCCACTTATTCGTAATTAGGGATTTAACCCTCAACCGGTAAATATATACGCCGTTCGCAATTCTGTCTCCGGTTTCGTCCCTTCCGTCCCACCCGATTCTTTGAAATCCGACAGAATTAGCGGAATAATCTTGTATTTTCTTAATAAGCCTGCCCGCGACCGTATATATCCGGATCTCAACCAACTCAGCCGGCTGGTTGATATAGAAAGTGAAATCCGTAGAATTGGACATCGGGTTCGGATAGTTATAAACTCGCTCTATGCTGAGATCGTCTCCCGTTACAACGCTGAACACTATCGATTCTTCACTGAAATTGTTGAAACTGTCCCAGGCTTTCACGGTCAGCGAGTGTTCACCTTCATCAAGAGCGGGCATGGGATACTCCAGCGAACCTTTCTGGTAACTGTTTATATCGTACTCGAAAAATTGAGTTATGTTAAACTTGTCGTTCAGATTATCGTCGATAGTCAGCGTGATCTTGTGACCGACCTCCTCGGCGAGGTTGATCCCGTTTTCATCACTTATAGTTACTTCAAGTAAAGCATCCGGCGGGACAATGTCACCCGGTCTAAAGTATATATCCCGGAATCCGATGCTTATGTCCGGACCGACGTTATCTTCTCCGGAATCCGCCGTCCCACTGTACTCAATGCTGTGCATAGCTCCGGCGCCATCTATTTTAGCGGATTCATCCCACCAGTATATCAATGCCTTTCCGCTGTTCCCGCCATAGCTGATATCTCGCGGTACGATAAAGGTGCTCTCGTAATTTCCTGATTCTGCGCTCACGGGACCGCTGAATATTCTTGAACCCGGTAACACATAACTTATGGAACCCGTTACTCCGTTGTAAGTTTCACTCCTCGTGACGGATTTATCCGAATCGAATATGTTCACTGAAACAGAGGTAGAATTTGACATGTATATGGTTCCCGCCTCATCCTGAACCTTTCCTTTTAACGTAGTTTTACCGAGCGCCATCAACACCGAAGGATCAATTTCTTCAACGATTGCGCGACCCCCCGGTAAGGCTACCCTCATCGCCGGGTCGCCTAAGAAATGATATTTTTGATCGTTGCTTGGGTCCGCGCCCTGACGGGTGAGCTTTGTCGCCAGCAGGGCGGCGCCTACCCTGGGAGCGTTGCTCGTGTAGGGCTGGCTGGGCAAAAGATTGTTGAAGAAAGAGGCTGTTATTGTGGCATTGGCGCCTGAAAAGACCAGCCTTGACGCGGCAAACATACCTATGGCTCCGTTCTGTTTCTGGACGAGAAGGTCTTCAGCCATCGATTGAATGTTCGGATCGTCGTATCGTCCGAATTCGCACGTGCCCGCAACCCAGATCGGGAGTTTCATTCCAGTGTCGATTATGTTGAGATCCCTGTCGCTGGCAAGAAGTTTTTCCTGTGCTAAAACAGTCGGTCCGCCGTGACCGATATAAATTAAAAATGTTGTTCCGCGGTTAAGCTGATCGAGCAGCGCCTTCGTTGCGTCCGGTTTTCTTACCCCGAATACGGCGGCGTCGGTTTCTACTTTATATTCGGTGAGGTAGATCTTTCGTATGTCGCCGTTTATCGGGAGGGTAGGGACGATAATATTTTCCGAATCGTTTATGTGGAAGCCTTCTCGGCGGCTTGATGGTCTGAAAAGATCGTCCGCCACGATCGTGATGGTGTTTTTCCAGTTTCCGTAAATTGGCTGAGACTCGTAGAGTATAAGTTTTTCAACAAAATTCTCGGCGTCTTCCGGAGTGCGCGAAACGATCCGTCCTATAGAAAGATCCGGTTTATTGTCATTTCCCGAAACGTAAATAAAATGATCATCCGCTGCTCTCGAGCTGATGAAACTGATGTGCTTACCATTCAGTGTTGT
>JADFGO010000053.1 GCA_022567655.1 Candidatus Neomarinimicrobiota bacterium | reverse complement strand
GGTTCGTGCGGATCAAACCCTTAGCGGAAAAAGCCATTGATGCTGTCGCCTCCGGCAAGATAAAATTTCATCCTGAAAAATGGGTCAAAACGTATAATCATTGGATGGAAAACATCAGAGATTGGTGCATCTCACGCCAGCTCTGGTGGGGACACCGGATACCCGCCTATTACTGCGATGATTGCGGTGAACTGATAGTAGCGAGGGAGGAACCCGAACAATGTACAAAATGTTCGGGCACTGTCAGACAGGACACGGACGTTCTCGATACGTGGTTCTCTTCAGCCTTATGGCCCTTTTCGACGCTCGGATGGCCCGAAGAAACTCCTGAGTTAAAATATTTTTACCCCACTAACACTCTTGTTACAGGACACGAAATACTCTTTTTCTGGGTGGCGAGAATGATAATGACAGGACTCGAATTTATGGAAGAGATACCGTTTTCCGACGTGTATCTGCACGGAATCGTGCGGGACGAGATCGGTCGAAAGATGAGCAAGTCTCTCGGCAACGGTATCGATCCGGTAGAGATGATAGAACTGTACAGCGCCGATGCGGTGAGATACACGCTTTTGAGCCTTGCATCGGATGGACAGGACGTAAGAATCGGGAAAAAAGATTTTGAAATAGGTAGAAATTTCACAAACAAGATATGGAATGCGTACCGGTTTCTCTCATCGAACAAAACTGATGAAAATATTCCGGAGATCGATCACAACAATTTAGAACTCGCCGATGAATGGATACTCTCCCTGTATAATTCAGCGATAGGAGATATGCGCAGTTCTCTTGACCGTTTCGGAGTCAACGCAGCCCTCGGCACCGCATACAAATTTTTCTGGGGCGAATACTGCGACTGGTATCTCGAGCTTATAAAGGAAAGGTTATACTCCGGAGATGATGAGAAGAGGAGGTCTGCGATTGCCGTGGCGGTACATATATTAAAGGGTTCGATGCAGCTCCTTCACCCCTTCATTCCGTTCGTTACCGAAGAGGTTTACTCATCCTTATCAAACGATGAAAGTATTATGATCACGGACTACCCTGATGTGGATGAAGAGAGGATAAATCAAGATGCGGAGGATAAGATGTTGCTTATACAGGAGTTAAGCAGATCGGTCCGCACTATCCGAAGCCAGATGAGCGTTCCCCCTTCGGTCAAGGCATCTTTGATACTTAAGGGCGTATCGGACTCCGACGAAGAGCTGTTAACGAGTAACCGTTCATACTTGATAAACATTTGCAGGCTCGATTCGATAGAATTGAACGGGAGTCGGGAGCGGCCTAAACTTGCCGCAACGGACGTTGTCAGGAATATCGAAGTCATAGTCCCTCTTGAAGGGATCATAAATGTGGAGGAGGAAAGCGATAGACTGAATAAGGATTTGGCGAACGTGGAAAAAGCGCTGAAAACAGTGGTCTCGAAATTGTCCGATAAGTCGTTTATCGAAAACGCTCCGCCCGATATTGTTGAAAAAGAACGCCGGAAGGAGAAGGATTTCTCCGAAAAAATATCAAAGATCAGGACTAATCTTGAGTGGTTATCAGACGCCCGTTGAACTGATTTCTACTTTCGGATAAACGCTGTTATCGGCTAATGAACATATCAAGGAATGATGTCTGATTCCGGAATTAATCTTTCTACTAAGATTCAATACCTCAAGGGTATTGGTCCCAAACGCGCAGAAGCTCTTGAGTCGATAGGAGTAAAAACCGCAGGGGATTTGCTCTACTATTACCCGAGAAGATATTTGGACAGGCGTTCCGTTTCGGCGATATCCGATCTGGAGCACGGGTTGTCCGCTACAGTAGTCGGAGAGGTTGTGTCATTCGGATTTGAGAGGGGAAGGCGCAGACGATTCAAGCTGCTTCTCGATGACGGAACCGGGATACTCTCCTGTGTATGGTTCAACGGCATAAAGTACGTTCAGAACAGATTCAAAGAGGAACAGAGAATAGCAGTCCACAGCAAGGTAGGAGTCTACAGGAATCAATTTACGATGATTCATCCTGAATTTGATATTCTTGATAAAGGCAGCGATCCGATAAGTGCCGGGGCAATAATTCCCGTTTATCCTTCCTCGGAAGAGCTTAAAAAAGTCAGACTCGATTCGAACGGGATCAAGAGGATAATCAAAAACTCCATAAAAGGGTTGTCAACTCAGGTAATAGATTTCATGCCTTCGTCGGTCATAAAGGAGAACAGCCTGATGGAGCTTCCGAAAGCGCTCGAACAAATACACTTTTCCGAGGACGGAAAGATGTTGAACGAAGCGGTTCTCCGGTTAAAATTCGACGAACTGTTTTTCTATCAGCTGCTGTTAGCCGTAAAAAGACATTCTCTGAAAGTGAGCAGGGTAGGGATAGAATTCAAAAAGGTCGGAAGCCTTTTCAACAAACTCTACAAATCACTCCCGTTCGAGCTGACGGAGTCGCAGAAAAATTCTCTCCGCGAAATAAGATCCGACATGGCTGATCGTCAACCGATGCAGAGGTTGTTACAGGGCGACGTCGGATCCGGTAAAACGATCGTCGCTTTGTTGAGTTCCACAATTGCGATTGGAGCGGGATATCAAGCGGCAATCATGGCGCCTACCGAGATATTGAGCGAACAGCATTATCAAACCGCGCTTAAATTCTTTAAAAACATAAAGATAGAAATAGCCCATTTAGTAGGCGGTCAATCCAAATCCGATAGAGAGAAGGTATTGAAATCGGTAGCGAACGGAGCAGCGGACCTCGTTATCGGAACACATGCTCTCTTATATGAAGATGTACAATTCAATCAATTAGGCTTCGTGTCGATTGATGAACAGCATCGATTCGGGGTCGACCAGAGAGCAACATTGATGAGGAAGGGTGTAAATCCTGATATATTGATAATGAGCGCCACACCAATTCCCCGCTCACTCGCACTCACGCTTTACGGTGACCTCGACATCTCCACGTTGACCGAGATGCCGGCAGGCAGGAGAAATGTGAGGACGGAACTCAGAGGCGAAGGAAGCCGCAAGAAGATTTATGAGATGATACATGAGAAATTGAGTCAGGGTGAGCAGGCGTTTTTTGTATTTCCCGTCATAGATGAATCAGAAAAGATGGACCTTCAAGCGGCTCTTAACGCTTACGAAATCTTAAGTAACCAAGTCTTCTCTGATTTCAATGTCACGCTCCTTCACGGAAGGATGCCTGCTTCTGAAAAAGATGAAATTATGAGTCAATTTTCTAAAGGAAAGATAGACGCACTCGTTACGACAAGCGTTGTTGAGGTAGGTATAGACGTGCCGAATGCGAGCATCATGGTAGTTGAAAACGCCGAGAGGTTCGGACTCTCGCAGTTGCATCAGATGAGAGGAAGAATCGGCAGGTCGGGTAACGAATCATTTTTTATAATGATAAGCGATTCGAAAGGTGAACCGGCACGGAACCGGCTAAAAGTTATGACAGACACTGAGGATGGATTTAAAATCGCCGAAGAAGACCTCCGGCAGAGAGGGTACGGCGATTTTTTCGGCAGGAAACAGCATGGAATACCTGACTTCAGGCTGGCGGACATCATAAGGGACGTGGAGATAGTAAGGTCCGCCAGAAAATCCGCGTTCAATTTGACAAAAGGCGACCCTCATCTCCGGAAACCGGAGAACAGGCTGTTGGGTGACCGGTTCAGAGAGAGTTATGCTGAACGACTGAAATTTGTTGAGGTCGGTTAATAAACATTTGCGTGAATACATTTCATACGTTAACTTGCAGGTTCTATAATATGAAAAAATTAGCATGAAAAGCCTTGGGTGAGAATAAAGATAAATTCGATCCGCTGTTTGTCAACTTAATATTGACATTGCAAAGTTCGGCGATGCAGCATATGGGTAAATTAAAAAATCCTGTTACGGATAAAGTGGAACGGAATTTAGAACAAGCGGAATTATCTATCGATATGCTTGATATGCTTAAGAAGAAAACCGGGGGCAATTTGACTGATGAGGAATCTGACCTCATTGTTCGTTCTTTGAATGAACTTAAAATGAATTTCATGGATGAAAAAATGAAAGATGAAAAGGCGTCCGCGGAGGAAGATTCAACGGAAGACCCGGAAAAGGATGAGTCTAAAGATGAGACCGAAGCAGAAAAGGCAAGCGAAGAAGAGTAATTCGTCACTAAATCAGTTGGAATCTGAGAGTTGAGGATAAATAGGTAAGATGTTCAGATCGTTTAAGGATAGTGACAGAGTTCAGGTTTATGTGGCGTTGGCGGTTCTAATAGCGGCTTTGCTGACTTATTTTGATACTGTCGCTCCGACGGTATCTTTCTGGGACACCGGCGAATATATCGCTACGGCTTATACTCTAGGAGTTCCGCATCCGCCCGGCGCTCCGTTCTATCTGTTGCTTGCACGCATCTTTACCATGTTTCCGATAGGCGATGATATAGCGTACCGGGTGAATCTCCTTTCGGTGATTACCAGCGCTCTCACAGTGATGTTCACTTTCTTAATAATACTGAAGTTCATAAGACAATGGCACGGTGAGTTGAAAAGCGGGCTTGACAAGCTCATGGCATACTCGGGGGGAGTGATCGGGGCTATGTCGTTTGCGTGGTCGGACAGCTTCTGGTTTAACGCCGTTGAAGCGGAAGTATACGCAGTAAGCGTTCTGTTTACCGCCTTAGTAGTCTGGCTGGCGCTGCACTGGCTGGAACACGAAGATGAAGGGGGAGCGTCTCATTACCTGCTTATGATAGCCTATCTTATGGGACTTGCACTCGGTGTGCATCTTCTTAGCCTCCTGGCGCTTCCTGTGGTTGCTCTGATAATTTATTTTAAAAAATTCCGTGTGACGCCAATAACGTTTACCGGTGTAGTGGCGATCAGCGGCGCCGTATTTCTTGCCATATATTTGGGAGTTGTAAAGGGACTGCCGGCATTAGCGAACGCGTACTCGTTCAAGGCTGTTTTCATTGCCATAGCCGGACTCTACATTTTTACGTACTGGAGCATTAAAAACGGCAGAAAGATACTTTCACTATCGCTTATGGCGGCCGTTTTGTTAACCATAGGATACTCGACTTATGCGCTGATCTATGTCCGCGCAAATGCTAATCCCTCGATCAATGAAAATGATCCGAGCAATACTCAGCGCCTCGTGTCCTATTTAAACAGAGAGCAATACGGTGATGCCCCTTTCTTTGACAGAAAAAGATGGAAGCCGCGGGCTGCAAGCAAGTACACCGGTGAACTCGATTATTTCTGGAACTATCAGATAAAACGGATGTATATCCGATATTTCAACTGGCAGTTCGTGGGGCGAGGGTTTTCGGAAGTAGACGCCGGGAAATTTTATGCCCTGCCGTTCATGTTAGGATTGTTCGGAGCTTTTCATCACTACAAGCGCGATCCTAAAGGATCGTTCATCGTACTGACGCTCTTCTTTATGACAGGCTTGGCTATCGTGCTTTACCTGAATCAGGAGGATCCTCAGCCGAGGGAAAGAGATTACTCATACATCGGTTCATTCATGGCGTATTCAATCTGGATAGGGATCGGCGCTACCGGATTACTGAATAGTTTGGTGAAATACATCCATGATAAAAGGACTCAGATGTATTCGTCAGGCGCTCTTGCCGCTCTGTTGTTTTTCATCGTTCCGTTCAATATGATGGCGAAAAACTACAAGGAGCATGACCGTTCCGGTAATTACGTTGCGTGGGATTACTCTTATAACATACTCGCTACGACGGAACCGGACGCGGTAATCTTTACTAACGGAGACAACGACACATTTCCTGTCTGGTACTTGCAGGAGGTAGAAGGAATACGAAAAGACGTCAGGGTCGTAAACCTGAGTCTTCTGAACACACCCTGGTATATAAAGCAGCTCCGGGATAACGAGCCGAGAGTTCCGATAAGTCTCACAGACGCTCAAATTGACGGAATGTTCCTGCGCCAGTGGCCCAAAGAAGGACGAAAAGTAGCTATTGCCGGTCCCGCCGACGACGAAGGGAATCCCACTTCCTTTGAATGGAAAGTTAACCCTACTGTCAACACAAGCAGGTTTTCGGCTCTTAGAATTCAGGATCTGATGATTCTGCACATATTAGAGCAAAACAGCTGGCGGAAGCCGATTTATTTTGCCGTTACGGTATCGCCCGATAACAAATTAGGGCTTGAGAGGTTTTTAAGAATGGACGGTCTTGCGTTCAGGGTACTATCCGCCTCTTCTATACCGATGAACCCGGACGGCACTCCGCAAAGAAAAGAACCGCTATATTCGGAGTTGATCGATCCGCTGAAAATAGAAGAAAATTTAGTGAAGAATTACAAATACCGGAATCTCGATAATCCGGATGTATATATCAATCCGAATATAAAAAAATTACTTCAGAATTACCGTTCCGCCTTCCTCCAGCTCGGTTACCGTTATATGTTTGAGGGAAATAAGAGTAAGCTGGCAGGGTTATTGGCATCGATGGAGAAAGTGATGCCGGAGTCGGTGATCGCAATCAACAGCAAAATGGCTCAGCTCCAGATTGGTGCGATGGAAAAAGAGGCTGGATTTCCGGAGAAAATGAGGGTACGCCTCGAAAAATTAATCTCCGATCCACGTAATACGTTCAATGAGAAGATGGTTTTCGGCTCCTATTATTTGAGAGATCTTGAAGACTATACGACCTCTGCCAATATTTTCAGTGAACTCGTCAGTGAGCAGCCGAACTCGGGGAGAGCGGTGGGAATGCTCGTTTCTGCCTATGAACTCGGCAATGAATACGAGTCAGCGGTGGACGTACTGCGAGAGTGGCTTGTCAGTTATCCCGCCGACAGCGACGCCCGGCTCCGAATGAACGAAATACAGGCAAAAATCAAAACTACCGAGGAATCGGTTTCAGGGGACAACCCCTAAATATAACCGGCTTGGATGATACACCTCTCGTAAGCATAATCATACCCCATTACAACGGGGTGGAGATGCTAAGGGAATGTCTCCGGTCACTGAGCGGTACCACCTACTCCAATTTTGAAACTATCATCGTGGACAACGCTTCTACGGACGGAAGCGTTAAAATGGTAGAGAGCGAATTCTCTTCGGCGAAACTGATAAAACTCAACTCCAACAAGGGGTATGCCGGCGGCTGCAATGCCGGAATCTTAGCATCCGAAAAAGCCGATTATATAGTTCTTTTCAATAACGACGTGAAAGTGAGTCCCGATTGGCTTTCGCATTTAGTGAAGAGCATGGAGGAAGATAAAGGAGTCGCTGCATGTCAACCGAAAATATTGTCTATCGTAGATGAAAGTATGTTCGATTATTCAGGAGCTGCCGGAGGACTCATGGACAAATACGCCTATCCGTTCGCGCGCGGGAGAATAATAGCGACGATCGAGAGGGACGAGGGGCAGTACGACCAACCTGTAGAACTGTTCTGGGCATCCGGAACCGCCTGCATATTGAGGAAGTCCAGTTTGGATGAAGTCGGTATTTTAGACGAACTGTTTTTCGCCCATATGGAAGAAATAGACCTGAACTGGAGACTGCATCTAAAGGGTTATAAGATAAAATTCGTGCCGGAGAGCGTGATATATCACCAATCGGGCGGGACGCTTTCCGCGGAGAAGTTTAAAAAGAAATACCTGAATCACAGAAACAGTATGATCATGATGATAAAAAACTATTCGATGAGAAACCTGATAAAATTGCTGCCTGCTCGAATATTCATAGAACTGCTTGCTCTGGGATACTCTCTGATGAGCGCGGACTTTAACAGATTTATCGGTATCATAGCTGCCTTACTCTGGCTGATGACGCATCCGGTTTATCTTTTCAGGGAAAGAAAAGTTGTGCAAGAGCTCAGGGAGGTCAGCGACGAAGAGATAATAAAAGACCTTTACAGCAGTAGTATCGCCTTGTCTTATTACCTCCTCGGTAAAAAGAAAGTATCGGACTTATAGTCGGATGGGAATTCTAACTTGCGGTAGACTACAGGAAGCAGGTAAGCGAACATTTCATTGAGACGCATCAAGCGTCGCATCGGGGATTTACTTTTACAGGTTAGAAGTCATGGGACGCAGGTCTGCGTCCCTACATTTGTTCAAGCGAGGAAGATGGTCGTGTTGAAATGATAAAGAGATTTATATCGAAAGAGTTTAAAAAATAAGGAGATGAACGTGTGGGTTCGGGCCACATGAATAGTCTACACTAAAATGGCTGTGTCACACGATTTTAAAAAACCGTTAAAACGGTTTGATAGTATCCTTTTGCACGTTTATTACCCCCGATTGAAATCGGGGGCTGGTAAGATTCCACCTCTCATTAACCCCTTGATTTATCAAGGGGTATGTAGACGACAGACCAGAAAATACCATAACCGTATCAACGGTTTTTATAACGTTCGGGTCAGGGCTCACCCGTTTGGACGGCATAGCCGGACAGGCCCTGACCGCACTGACGCAGCTGTCTGGCATCGGAGGTTTACTTTTACAGATTAGAAGTCATGGGACGCAGGTCTGCGTCCCCTACATTTGTTCAAGCGAGGAAGATGGTGCTGTTGAAGTAAATAGCATAAATCATTGTCTTTCCGAGGAGCCCCGAAGCTTCGGGGCGACGAAGGAATCTCATTGATTGATGTACTTGAGAAACCGAGATTGCTTCACACTGATAAATCGGTGTTCGCAATGACGATGAGGGTAGGTTAGATTGTTCCAGGGTCACGAAGGAATACTCTAAAGAATCTCTCCGATTCACAGGCCTTCGAGCCATTTTTACAGCGCGATTTTAATATTCTAATCTATCCGAACAGGTTTGATATATTGCCCGGAAGAATCGTGAATTCATTCAATCGTTTTGTGGAATCTACAAAAGCGACTTGACACGCTCCTCAATCGTTACTAAATTAGTTATACAACTTAATCGCATTCAAATACCGAGAAAGGAGTAAAAATGGGCAGAATTTTTACTATCATGATTTTTGCCGTGCTTTTATTCGCTTCGAGCTTAGTTGCTTCGTCCAACAGGACTCACTTTACCGCCGAAATATTGGGTGAGTTCGTTATTCCTCAAGTCGTTTCGCCAGCCACGGGAACAGCCTCACTCAGCTTGAGCGAAGATGAGACCGAACTCGAGTACCACATCACTATTGAAGGGCTCACACCAACGGAAGCGCACTTCCACAACGCCGGATTTGACGCTGAGGGAACTGCAGTTAAAACTCTCGACTTCAGCGGTGGACTTACGATTTCCGGCACCTAGTCGAGGACCGACGGCACCGACCCTCTCACTGCCGCACTCGTGAATGAGCTGCTCGCCGGCAGATTGTATATTAATATCCACACCGCAAGCAACCCGGAGGGTGAGATAAGAGGTAATGTTATGCCGGTAATCCTTTTTAGCTCTTCGCTGTCAGGGGAGAACGTACCAACCCCCGTAACAACATCGGCTCACGGTACGGGATTCTTTTTTTATGCGGGCGAAAATGAAAGAATATTCGGATATTCCATAAACGTTGAAGGGCTCACACCAACGGGAGCGCACTTCCATCAAGGTGCTGTGGGCGTTACCGGATCTATTCTTATCCCTGTCGAGCTGGTCGATAACCATGCCGGCGTGGGATTCACCAGCGAACCGTTGGTTGTGGAAAATAGTTTCGTAAACGATCTTCTCATGGGCAATGTATACCTCAACATTCACACTGATGCAAATTCGGGTGGCGAAATACGCGATCAGGTCGTTATGGTGCCTCAATCGTCTCGTTATGCAATTCTCGACGGCGCTCAGGAAGTCACGCCAGTGACAACTACGGGTACAGGCACTGCTATCATCGCGGTTGATTCTGACCAGACCCGTGTCGTATATGAGATTACTATCTCAGGTTTTGACCCGGATTTGGTGACATTAGCACATTTCCATAATGCCTCATACGGCTCCGATGGAGAGATTGTCAAAGACATCACTTTTGTAGGAGGTTACGCCGAGGGAGAATGGACGGCATCTGACGCATCTCAGCCACTTACTCCTGAGCTTATGGCTGAGCTACTTGCCGGAAGGATTTACATAAACGTCCACACAAATGATAATCCCGGAGGAGAGATTCGTGGAAACGTATTTGGTGTCCAGGGATTTACGGCACAGTTAAGTGGAGAGCAGGTAGTTCAGCCCGTAACTACCGATGCTTCCGGAACAGCCGCATTGTTTCTGTTTCCGGACGATTTATCAGCCGGCTATGTGCTTGAATACCAGATGACGGTTCAGGGTTTGACCGTCACCGCAGCACACTTTCACAATGCGGCAACAGGTGAAAATGGGTCGATTGTTAAAACAATCATCTTCGACGGAAACTTCGGAGGAGGAGAATGGGCTTGGGACGACACTGTCGAACCCTTGACAAGTGATCTGGTTACCGAGCTCCTCAATGGCAACATCTACGTAAATATCCATACTTCGGCATATTCGGGTGGCGAATTACGCGGTCAGGTACTGCAGGGAATAGGATCAGTCGTTATCGGCATTGAAGATGAGCAGCGTATGATGCCTAATTCCTTCTCTCTAAAGCAGAACTACCCGAACCCGTTTAACCCTCGTACCATGATAGAATACACCCTCCCGAAGTCAGGAAAGGTGTTGCTCACAGTCTATAATCTTCTTGGAGAAGAGGTAACGCGTCTTATTGACAAAAGAATCGCTGCCGGGGTTCATCAGGTAACATGGGATGCGTCAAGCGTCGCTTCCGGAATTTATTTCTACAGGCTCAAGGCGGGCGATTTCATCCGGACGAGGAAGATGGTCGTGTTGAAATGATAAAGAGGTTTATATCGAAAGAGTTTTAAAAATAATAAACTTCAGACTCAGAGCGCGGATTCAATATTCTAATCTATCTAAGTAACTTTGATATGTTTCCCGGTTTGTGGGATTAACCGTTATCAAATCTTCGTACAGGTCCGGATCACGATAATAAAAGAGGGCGTCACTGAGCTCGGTGGCATGGGCGTTCAGGAATTCGATTGAGTATTTGTCGAGCGAATTCAAATCGAAAATATCGCGGAATAATCCTAAAAAGTCCCTGAAATTCATAAGAGCCTCGTCCGATTTATCTTCTTCAGATAGGAAATATAGGAAGTCACTGTATTTACCTTTTGCCTCTCTCAACCGCCAGTTTGAGGATATTTCATCTACCCTGACTGCTCTATTGTTCCACCCCTGAGAATAAGAACTGGTCTTTGCTCTTCCGGCGATTTCACGAGCCGCATTATAATAACGGCTCCCCTGGAGAGGTTCTATCAGGTCGAATTCCCCGCCTAATTGAAGGTTGACATAGAAATCGAGAAAGCCGGTTATAGTGTGAAACATACCGCTGTGATAAAGCGGATCGTTCGGCCGGTAAACGAAGACCCAGCGTTTATCGAAATAGCGCTGATCGTAATTGTTCGATATAGCCGCCTTGGCGTGATATAGTTTTTCTGAACCCGCCTCCGAAACCGTTTCCACGAACACCTGAATCTTCATTTGGAATGTTACGTCATAGCTTTCGTCGGTGTATTCGAACTCGTTGATGTACGCTTCCATACTCCGCGCAAGATTTCTGAGATCGTTCTGTTCTTTCGGAGGGAGTCTCGTAGCCTCAACTGTCACCTCGCAGATAACAGATTGAGCCAATACGGAAACCGGCGCTGAAACGGATATCAGAGGTAACAGTACCAATGTTAAAAATGAAAAGAATTCTTTACAATGCATCGGCTGAAATTTAAATTGAGTTCGGGTCTTAGTCAAGAATTAAAGATGGGGAATATTCTGACTAACAACAAACATTTTATGAAATTTAATTGAATAAAACGATGAATTCTCTAAATAGTAACTTTCAACTGCTGCTGCTGACAGCCTTATGAAGAGCTCGAACATTACTAATAATGAAATAAATCTGCCGGAATTGGAATTACTGCACGCTATCGGCGGTTTAGCGGATGAAAAGGGGATAGAAGTATATCTCGTCGGCGGCGCCATCAGGGATGCCATGTTGAGTAAAACAAATTTCGACCTGGATATTGTCGTCGTTTCGGATGGGATCAAGTTCGCCAAGCAGATGAAAAAAACTTTAAATGCGGATTCTATCGTTGCATGGGAAAAATTCGGCACAGCTGAATTGACAAAGGGGAATTTAAAAATCGAGGTGGCTACGGCGCGCTCGGAAGAGTACGTTAAATCCTCACGTAAGCCTACGGTCGAACCGGCGGATATTCACACAGATCTAAGGCGGAGAGATTTTACAATAAATTCAATGGCTGTGCGCTTGAATGAGGCTGAATTCGGTAACCTGATAGACCCCTTCGGCGGAAGGGAAGACCTCGAAAAGAAAGTTCTAAAAACTCCCCTCGATCCTGTGGAAACGTTTGATGAAGACCCGTTGAGAATGCTGAGAGCGATTCGGTTTTCTTCTCAATTGGGGTTCGAAGTTGACAGCGGGGTTATTCGGGCGATCCGGAAGGAGAAAGAAAGGCTTTCGATAGTATCGCAGGAGAGAATAACTTCCGAGCTGCTGAAGATTCTCGCCTCGCCAAAGCCTTCTGTCGGCATTGCGGGTCTTTTAGGGAGCGAATTGCTCGAAATCGTCCTCCCCGAGATGATTCCGACCATAGGAGTCGAGCAAGTAGGGAGATATCACCACAAAGACGTATTCTGGCATACGCTTGAAGTTCTCGACAACCTTGCGGAGATGTCCGAAGACTTAGACCTCCGATTTTCCGCACTCGTTCACGATATCGCAAAACCCGATACGAAAGAGTTCAAGGAAGATAAAGGTTGGACTTTTCATGGACATGAGGTCTTGGGGTCGCGGATGGTGGAGGATTTGGGTAGACGATTAAAGCTTTCCAACAAAACCATCAAATTTGCAAAGAAGATGACGTATCTCCATCTCAGACCTATCGCTCTCGTAAGCGAAGAGGTTACCGACAGCGCGGTCAGAAGATTAATTGTGGAGGCGGGGGATGACGTGGAGAGTTTGATGCTCCTATGCCGTGCGGACATCACAACGAAAAATCCGGACAAGGCAGATCAGTACATGAGAAACTTTGAGATCGTTGATGAGAAAATCAAAGAAGTACTTGAAAAAGACGAGATGAAGGCGTTTCAATCTCCCGTTCGGGGTGAAGAGATAATGAAAATTTGTCAAATAAGTGAGGGTATAGTAGTAGGAAAGATAAAGAATGTCATTGAACAGGCGATACTCGACGGTGTTATCCCTAACGATCACGACGCATCGTATGATTATTTGATAGAGAACAAAGATAAGTGGTTAAGCGAATTTCAGGGTTAATTCAAAACTATGAATGAAACAACGAAATGGGGGATCTTCTTTTTCGGAGGTAATATTATTCTCGGCGGGACAACGGACTTCAGAACGATGTTTTCGCTTAATGTTTACGTCGGAGTGATCGGGTCGTTAGGACTCTTGTTGAAACTGCCGTTGATAATAGCTAAGGGGAGCACGGACATTTTGACGAACCTTGCGATCCTGATGCCGGCGGACATGGACGAGACAATTTTATACAAACTTTTGAACATGATTGACGTAGTACTTATATGGCAAACGGTATTACTTGCGATGGGATTTGTAATTATATATGATTGGCAGCAGAAAAAAGCGAACAGATTAGTGACAGGAATTTGGGTATTAGTGATTACGGTTTATGGCGCTTATCTCGCACTGAGATGAGGAGCATGGAAATTTGCTCGATGACGAGCAGGTGAAATAGGAATGAGCTGGAGGAACTCTTTATGAGCAGAATTAAGTTTATAACATTCATCGGTCTACTCTTTTTGATGCCCGATACAGGGAGAAGTCAGAGAGACGCCTTGCTGACCTTAGAAGAAAGCATAGCTGTTGCGCTCCACAAAAATTTCTCCGTCAAGAGCGCAGAATACGGTCTTCAGCGGAGGGACGCACAAGTGCTGAATTCCTATTCGGCTATTCTGCCGACTATCAATTTCAGCTCGAGCAGCGGAAAGTTTCTCCAGGGGAGATTGGAAAATACTCGGGATATTCCATCCGCTTATGAGACAATCCTATTTAATTTGCCGGTTCAAAACAGCGTCGGTGATCCTACGGGGGATGTGGTGACGCTGCCACTTCAGGGAGCGCCGACGGCGTATACTTCCGCCACTATAACTCAGCCTTATTTTCAGCGCAACAGGCATTCACTAAGTTTCAACATAAATCAAAACATTTACGACGGCGGCAGATGGTGGAATAACATAGCGAGAGCCAAATCATTTCAGAACGCCGGATTTCACGGTCTTGAAGCTGCCAGGAACAACGCGGTATTCCTGACAACTCAGAGTTATCTACAACTCGCAAAAGCCACAGCGCTTCAATATGCACTCTTTGATGCGGTAATGTTGAGTCAGGAACAGTTAGAAAGAACCGAAAGCCTTTATGAGCTCGGCTCCGTGGCGCGAACGGACTTTTACAAGGCAAAGGTCCAATTGGGAAATGACAGGTCATTGCTGCTTACTCAGCGAAACGTAGTCGCTGCGGCAAAGTCAAATTTGAATATCGTTATGGGGAGAGACCCGCTCAGGCCTATCCGGATTGAAGAAAAAGAATATCAGAAGGTTGAGTATCCATCCCGTGAAAAGGCGATAAATGTTGCCGTCGAGAACAGCCCGCTCCTGAAGCAGTTTTCGGCATCGATAGAAGGTGCCGAGCATGGCAAAAAGGCGGCAAGGGCGGCATTTTTGCCCAGTTTAAGCGCTGGAATAAGCTACAGCAGGAACAACGAATTACCTGCCAACGTTTTTTCTCCGGGAAATATCTCCAATAACTGGTCTTCAAGCATGGGGATATCGGTTAATTTCAATATTTTTAACGGTTTTGCGGATAAAGCCAATCTTGAACAAGCTCAGATCAGCTACAGATCATCTAAGGAAGACATGGAAGACGGAAAAAGAAGGCTGATTGCAAAAATCGATGAATCAATAACTCAGATTGAAACTTATGAAGAGCTCGCAGAGATATTTTTGGATAATAAACAGTCTGCGGAGGAAGATCTCCGCCTTGCGACCGAACGCTATGAACTCGGTTCAGCGACTCTCTTAGAAGTTCAGAACGCGCAAGTCGCATTATTGAGAGTGAACACTTCCGTGATAAGAAATAAATATGACAGCCAAATTGCTTATGCGCAGCTGCTCAATTCGATGGGAACTGTCCGCTCAGGGGGAATAAAATGACGAAAAAGAAAAAAATGATTTTAATCGGAGGAGGCGTGCTCTTAGTCGGAGCGTTAGTAACGGCTAACTTAATGCGGGACTCCGGCAAAAGTGTTACGGTTCAGGTTGACGAGGTTACAAATGAGAAAATTGTTGAAATAGTCGCTGCTTCAGGAAAAGTACAACCTATAATTTCAGTGGATATTGCGGCTAACGTAAGTGGCAAAATATTAAGCATCACTGCTGAAGAAGGCGATAAAGTAAAAAAGGGACAGGTACTTGTCTATTTAGACAACGCGAGATATGTTGCTTCCGTCAACCAACGGATGGCAGCCCTTCGGTCAGCGGAAGCACAGGAAGCACTCGAAAGAGCAAACCTGAAAGTGATAAATAGCACTACGATACGACAAAACGAGCTATACAAAAAAGGATTGATCTCCGAATCTGATTTAGAGGGAGCCGAAGGAAATTATGAAGTTGGAATAGCGAGACTGAACAGAGCGAAAGAATCTGTTTCTGAGGCCGAAGCCTATCTTGATCAAGCAAACGATGATCTTAGTAAAACGAAGTTGTATACTGCTTTAGGGGGTATAGTAGTTAAAATAAATAAAGAAGTAGGCGAAATAGCTTTAGGATCACAATTTCAGGAAGATATTATAATGACTATTGCGGATCTCACTGAAATGGAG
>JADFGO010000052.1 GCA_022567655.1 Candidatus Neomarinimicrobiota bacterium | reverse complement strand
CTACAGAGTTATGGCCTCCGAATCCGAATGTGTTGCTTAAGGCGACGTTAATCTCTTTTTTTACCGCAACGTTCGGTGTATAGTCGAGATCGCATTCAGGATCGGGATTTTCGTAATTTATTGTGGGGGGGATGACTCCTTCATTTAGAGCTAATATACACGCAATCGCTTCTACTCCTCCGGCTGCCCCGAGAAGGTGTCCTGTCATGGATTTAGTCGAGCTGACGGACATCTTATAGGCGTGCTCACCGAATACGGTCTTAATTGCCGTAGTTTCATTCTTGTCATTGTATTGAGTGGAAGTTCCGTGTGCGTTAATATAATCTACATCCGTAACATCGAGTCCGGCGTCTTCAATCGCAATTTTCATAGCCCGAACTGCGCCTTCGCCCCCGGGAGCCGGCGCCGTGATATGGAAGGCATCAGCCGTATTTCCTACTCCGCCTATTTCAGCATAGATATGTGCGCCCCGCGATTTCGCGAATTCGAGTTCTTCAAGAACCAATATTCCCGCACCCTCCCCAATCACGAACCCGTCTCGTTCGAGGTCAAAGGGCCTTGAAGCTTTTGTAGGATCGTCATTACGGGTGGACATTGCCTGCATGTTCATAAAGCCGCTGATTGCCATCGGTGAGACGACTGCCTCTGCGCCTCCGGCGATCATAGCATCTGCGGCTCCAGCCTGAATCTGGAGAACGGAGTCGCTTATGGCATGATTCGCGGTGGAACATGCGGATGTCACAGAATAATTCGGACCCTTAAACCCGTGCATTATGGCTATCCTTCCCGGTGATATGTCGGAGATCAGCATCGGTATAAAAAACGGGCTAACCTTGCGGGGACCTTTTTCTAACAAAACTTTATATTGTGTATCCCATGTTATAATGCCGCCAATGCCTGAGCCTACTATCACGCCTACCCTGTTTTTATCGATATCCGCCGACATTAGTTTCGCGTCTTCCACAGCCATGTCAGCGGCATAGAGTGCATATTGAGTGAAGAGGTCCATCCTGCGGATTTCTTTCTTTTCGAGACGTGTCTCGGGTTCAAACCCATCGACTTCGCCGGCAATGCGGCATTTGTATTCGGTATTATCAAACCGGGTTATTGGTCCGATGCCGCTTTTACCCTTTTTGAGTGACTCCCAGAATTCAGAGACATCATTACCAATTGGAGTGATGGCTCCCATTCCGGTTATAACTACTCTTCTATTCATGATATCTCGGTATTTTCACGTTAAATAATAATTCAACGATACTTATTTATTTGAGGTTATATACTTTACTATATCCCCGACCGTAATGAGCTTATCGTAATCTTCTTCAGGTACTTCAACGCCGAATTCATCATCAAATGCTATCATGAGTTCCATGACTGACAGCGAGTCTGCTCCTAAATCATCAATTAAAGAAGCGCTGTCGATTACTTCAGCTTCTTCGATCTCGAGCTCCTTACCGATTATTTGTTTAATTTTTTCTGCATCTGACATATTTTCAATCCTCCTTGTAATTAAGCGTTAATAATATTACATCAATTGACCACCGTCAACATTTATAACCTGTCCGGTAATATAGCCAGAACTGTCCGAAGCAAGAAATGCAGCCAGGTTTGCCACGTCTTCCCCCGTTCCTGCTCGAATTAACGGTACATTTTTAAGAAATTTTTCCTTTGCGTCCTCCTTGACCGATTCAGTCATCTCGGTTTCAATGAAGCCGGGAGCTATCGCATTGACCCTGATGTTCCTCGATCCCAGCTCTTTGGCGGCTGATTTGGTCAAGCCGATTATACCGGCTTTAGACGATGCGTAGTTTGCCTGTCCCGCATTCCCCGATAAACCCACAATGGAAGTTATGTTTATTATGCAGCCTGATTTCGCTTTCAACATCGGGCGTGTGACGGATTTGATTCCGTTAAACGTGCCTTTTAGATTTACGTTTATTACGGTATCCCAGTCCTCTTCCGTCATAGCCATAATAAGCTTATCGCGTCTAATTCCTGCATTGTTCACGAGAATATCGACAGTTCCGAAGGTGTCGAGGGCAAACTGAACCAAACTCTTGAACGACGCAGAGTCGGAGACGTCGCATTTCATCATTTCAACGTCACAACCTGAATCATCCAGCTCCTTTTTCATTTTGCTCAAAAGCTCTTCATTTGTGGCTGAGATGATGAGTTTAGCTCCCTCTGAAGCGAATTTTCTTGCAATTGCAGCTCCGATCCCTCTTGATGCGCCGGTAATCAGAGCACTCTTTCCCTTTAACATTTCCATCTAATTCAATATTAGTCCCAAATCTTCAAGTCTGTCGACACCTGAAGAGCGGAATTCTTTATTTGTACGTTTCGTTAAGCCCTGCAAAACTTTTCCCGGTCCGATTTCAATAAATTCAGCCGCTCCGGCATCAGCCATATTCAGCATCGAAGGATACCATCTTACCGGGCTGGTCAGCTGTTCGATCAGCGATTGTTTTATCTCTTCGGGGTCAAACAGCGGCTTTCCGCTTACGTTGGTGTAAACCGGAAACTCCGGAGAGGATATCGAGACACTTTCCAATGCCTGCGAAAGTTCCTCAACTGCGGATTCCATCAAGGGAGAATGGAACGCTCCGCTGACGTTCAACTCCTTAACGATCTTTGCGCCCTGTTCCCTGGCGATTGCCATAACTTCACGCACAGGATCTATTTCTCCCGATACAACGAGTTGTACCGGCGAGTTAAGATTCGCGATGTTAACGACACCATCATTGTTTTCCTTAGCGCAAATTGTCTCGAGAGTTTCCAATTCCATGCCGATCACCGCTGCCATAGTCCCGGGATTTTCATCGCATGCTTTCTGCATCGAGTCGGCACGCACCTTAACAAGATTTATAGCATCCGGGAACTCTAATGAACCGGCTGACGCATAAGCGGCATACTCGCCGAGGCTGTGACCGGCTGCAAAATCCGGCTTGATTCCTTTATCAGCCAGCAGCATCGAAAGGGAGTAACTATGAGTGAAAATCGCCGGTTGGGTAACTGAGGTCTGCGTCAATTCCTCGATCGGACCGTTAAATGAAATTTCAGCCAGATCAAAACCGAGCGCTTCCGATGCTCTCGAATAATATGATTTGACTGAATCGAATTTCTCGTATAGGTCCGCTCCCATACCCACGTATTGCGATGCCTGGCCGGGATATAAAAATGCTACCTTACCCGGGGAAAGACTCAAATCTAATACGCCCACTTGATGAGCGTGCTTCCAAGCGTATAACCGGCGCCAAATGCAGCGAGAACTGTGATATCTCCCTTTTTTAACCTGCCGTCTCTTACAGCTTCGTAAATGCCGAGCGGAATAGTGGCGGCAGTAGTGTTACCATATCTATCGATGTTCATTACTACTTTTGATTCATCAATGCCAAGGCGCTTGGCTGTAGAATCGATAATGCGCTTATTTGCCTGATGGGGAATAAAGAGGTCGACGTCCGCACCTTCGAGTCCGTTTCGTTCGAGAATTTGCACCGATACCTCCGCCATCCCCTTTACGGCATTGATATAAACAGTTCTGCCGTCCTGATAGAGAAAATGTTCACGGGCATCGACAGTTTCGTGTGAGGCAGGTTTTTCGCTTCCCCCGGCAGCCATATATAGATATTCAGCGCCCGAGCCGTCTATGGAGCTGAGAGAATCGAGTATGCCGAATCCTTCTTCTTCCGAAGGTTCAACCATTACGGCGCCAGCGCCGTCTCCAAACAATATAGACGTATTTCTGTCTTCGTAATTCATGATAGAGCTCATAGTATCCGCGCCGACTACCACTACTTTCTTATATGCTCCTGATTCGACAAACCGGCTGGCTGAATTCAGGGCGAATAAGAAACCCGAACAAGCCGCTGAGAGATCAAATCCCCAGCAGTTATTCGCCCCGATCTCTTCCTGAATCAGGCATGCCGTTGCCGGGAACATCCTGTCCGGTGTAACGGTTGCCACGATGATAACGTCAATCTCCCCGGGGTCGGTATCGGTAAAATCAAGCAATTCCCTGATAGCGTGAATTCCCATATGAGAGGTTGCTTCCCCGTCGGAAACTATATGTCTCTCGGAAATCCCGGTGCGGGAGACAATCCATTCATCATTTGTATCCATCATCTTTTCCAAGTCGCTGTTTGTAAGGACTTTTTCGGGTACGTAATGACCGACTCCGCTGATCTTAGCCATCATAGGAGTACTATTTTGTGAGTTCATCTAAACTGCCTCCATAGTGACTTTGGGCTTGCTGACGTTCAATTCCTCTATTTTTTCTTGAATATGATCGTTTATCTTCCCTCTAACCATCCTCCGCGCAACCCGTATAGCATTTTTTATGGCTATGTGTGATGAATGCCCATGCCCTATAATCGATACTCCGTTCACGCCTAACAGAGGTACACCGCCGTATTCCTGATAATCAAGGTCTTTTTTCAACTTCTTGATGGCGGGAAGCATCATGAGCGCTCCGAGTTTTGCAAAAGGCCGGTTCCTCATATGAAGCCGGGTTTTGGATTTGAGCAATTCGTAAATCGATTCCGCAAATTTGATAAGTATATTGCCCACAAACCCGTCGCAAACCACCACTTCAACCTTCCCGACGAGAATATCTCTCCCTTCAACATTTCCATAAAAGTTAGGAAGGAATTCGCTCAGTAACTGAAAGCTCTCGAGCGCCATCTCATTACCCTTTGATGCTTCTACACCGATGTTCAAAAGCCCGACAGAGGGGTTTTTCCATCCGAAAATGTGTTCGACGTATATGCTGCCCATAATGCCGAACTGCAAAAGATGCAGCGGCCGGCAATTCGGGTTTGCGCCGGCGTCAAAAATTGTGGTACCTTTATTTTCAGTAGGCAGGTAAGCCCCTATTGTGGGGCGGCGAACTCCCTTAATCCTTTTCAGGTTCATCAACGCTGACGCATAAACGACTCCTGTGTTCCCGGCGCTGACGAACGCATCGATTTCGCCTGATTTCTGTAATTTGGTGCCGATCGAGATTGAAGAGTTCGGCTTATTCTTGATAGCCTTTGCCGGTGATTCATGCATTTGTATCAGGTCGGGAGCGTTTATTATTTCCATGTCCGGGAAAGTAGTTTTTTCATGTGACAATCGATCTCGAATTGCATCTTTGTCACCTATAAGTATTATATCCGAATCTTCCGCGTACTCTTTTGCGGCGAGCACCGCCCCCTTTACCGTTTCGCGGGGCGCGTAATCACCACCCATAGCGTCTATGGCGATTCTCATTTTCATAATAGTATGCTAAACAGGAAGTGTACCTGTAATTATTTTATTCCGCTGGAGCTATTACAGATCTGCCGTTATAATATCCACAATTCGGACATACCCTGTGTGCCAGCTTAGGCTGTAAACATTTCGGGCAGGTAACAGTTGTTGAAACTGTTGCCTTGTAGTGCGTTCGTCTTTTATCCCTACGAGATTTTGAAATTTTTCTTTTTGGTAGCGCCAAAACTATTCCTTATTTTTTATCCGTTATGACCGGTTAAATTGTATTTCCTTAAGCTTTTCCCACCTGTTGTCGTGAAACTCCGTAACGCAGCCGCAATCCTCATCGTTCCGGTTCGCACCACATACGGGGCAGAGTCCCTTACAATCCGGTACACAGAGAGTTTTTATCGGCAGAGTCAGAACCAGCGCCGAATGAATCTCTTCCCTGAGGTCGATTACAGGGTCATTCGGATTGAAGTAGCGTATTCCTAAACTCTCACTGTCGCTCAACTTTGCGGTGAAATAAAGCTCAAATCCGGATGCAACACTCTTCTCAAAGCTTTTTAGACAGCGGTCGCAAACCAGCAGAGCTGATGCGGAGACTCTTGCCTTTAAATTCAAATCATGCAGTCTCTTGTCGAAGTGCGCATCCAGCTTGATATCACCGATAATATGGCCGTGTTTCATAAGGCTCATTCCCCGTGCCGGTAACGCCATCTTAAGATGGTTTAAACCATCGTCGAATTTTGATATATCTATCTTCATATGACTGGATAATATAGATTTTGACCTTACAGTAGTCAAGACAAAAGGAAAGCGGACGCTAATGAGACTGGGCTGACGCTGATTCCTGATATTGCTCTCGCTCAGGTGGATTTAAATTAAGCGTAGTTTTTGTATATCACAGTACTGGCAGGGAAACTTATTTCAAAAACAGCATCTTTTTCGTCCGGATGAATATAGGGGGCGCAGATCTGCGCCCCCTACGGCGTCCAACGAAAATAAATTCAGCAGAGATTATTCAAAAATTAAATAGTATCGCTTAATTCAAAGTGTATTATTATAATTATATTTGGATATATTCTAATAATTCTTATTTCAGTTTCGAAAGACAGATAGAGGGGAGGTCAGCATGAAAGAGATTTTAAAGGCGGTGATACTGCCTGCCGTCATCGGATTTGTAGGAACATACGCCTCATATACATACAACCAGGCGAAGCTCAATGTAGATTATGCCCGTACGATCCATTCATATTTACCGCAGATTTACTCAGACGATCTTTTTGAGCAGCAGGTAGCGCTCGTAATATTAAAGCCTATTCTAAATAAAGATCAGCTAGAGGCCTTAGAGGCTGTAATTGATGCCAACCAGAAGTCGGTAATAATCAGTGCGGCTGGAAATGACGCCGAGTTGGAAAAAGGGTTGAACAGACTTGCGGCATTGACGCCGGAGAAAGCGCATGACCTACATAATTATTCGCGCGGCGTTATTTTTGAACGCGAAAGCATGGAACTGCTTGGAAAAGGAGACGTGGAGGAGGCGATTGAGAAATTAAGAGCATCCGCGAAGGCACATCATGATTTCAAGGACTATTCCGATTTCGCCGAAAATGTTCAACAGCAGATATCCATAACCCCTGATTTGGAAGAGCTTTCTTCAGGGTTGATCGACAGACTCGATATTTCCGAAAAGAATAAAAAGTCATTAAAGGTGCAAAATTTCTTAAGCAAACTTCCGAAGAAATCGGTGGGGAAAAAGAGTAAATCGGGTCAGCAAATAAATTAGAAGCAAAAGAGAGATTGAAGTTCAGAGCAGCAGATAATGAAAAATAGGGCGTAACAATGGCAAAAATATTTACGAAGAACGAATGGCGAAAGATACATGCCGAGTTGGATAGAAACGAATCGGAATACGGGCTGCCGGAACGGGATGATAAGTCGATTCTGATCGCATCGTGGAATATCCGAAAATTCGGTAAAATCGATGAAAAGAAACGCGATAATGATCATTTCCTCTTTATTTCCAAAGTAGTAAAAAGGTTTGATCTAATATCAGTTCAGGAAGTCATGGATGACCTTTCAAGCATTAAAAAATTACGTGACCTCATAAACAAGGATATCAGCAAGCCCGAAGAAAGGTACGGTCTGGTTCTCTCCGACATAACCGGCGATATCCCCGGCGGACCCGGATTACAGGAGAGGCTGGCATTTTTATATAAGAGAAACAGAGTCAGAAGAACCGAAATAGCGAGTGACATTTCCGTCGACAGGGGACCGGTTTTGAGAAAATTGCGAAACTTAGCCGGAGACTACATTGGAGCATTAGTCGATCTCATATCCGAGCACGAAGAAAAAAGGGCGAAGTACTTCGAATGGGGAAAAGTCTGGGCTAAATTAGGGAAAAGACCCAAGCCTCCGTCAGCGCCGAAACTGCATTTTGCAGATTTTTTGACGTTTGTCCGTTCACCGTACCTGGTCAGTTTTCAACTCGGCGTTAAATCAGCCAACCCTTATGAAATAATGGCTGTAGGAGCGCACCTGGTTTTCGGTACTCCGGAGCAAAGAGCGAAGGAATTTAGCGCTCTGCTTGAATGGCTCAGCTCACGGCTTGAAAAACCGGGCAGAGCATATTATCCTAATTTCCTGCTTATGGGAGATTTGAACCTCGACCTTGATACTGAAGACGACAGGCTGGATACAGATAAGTACATTAAAGAACTCGCAAGAAGTATTGGTTCAGGTAAAAGAAAAAATCAGGTTGACATCTATTTCCCGTTCATCACACCGTATCCGTCACCGGGTGAGCGTTTCACCCTGAGAAGTAATGTGAAACTCAGTCAAACCTATGACCAGATAGGTTTTTTTACTGTGGATAAGAGGATGCCGAAATCCGAGAACAGGAATGTGCTCGGTCGTCCGGGGTCATTGGAGGATTACGGCGTATTTAATTTCACGAAATTGTTCGCTAAAGCTATAATTAACAAGTCGTACGATAAACTGTCAGAAAGAAACAAAGACGCCCTCATAAGGAGATTTCACAACACGGTCAGCGATCATATGCCGATATGGGTACGGCTTAAAATGCCTGCTTAAACGCTCCTCCTCTGCCGCCGAAATTTTTAATCTCTAAATAAAGCGGTTGCATATTTAATGCAGATTACGCAAGTTTTATCCTAATTAATAACTAATAATTTTGTGAAACTATTTTGAGTTTAGATTTAAGAACCGTTGACTCGATAGAAAGGGATTTAGAAAAGGCAAGGAAAGATACTCTCGAGCTAATCGGGAAGATTCCCGAAAATTTTCTTGTTAATTCTCCGGCATCGTTCATGGGTCCCATCATATGGGACTTGACGCACGTGGCTAAGTTCGAAGAGCTGTGGATATTACGAAAAGCCGGTGGTAGAGACAATGGCGAGAAATATCTTGATGCTGACTACAATGCGATCCGTACTCCAAGGGAAAAGAGGCTCAGCCTTAACTTGCCTTCCATTTCCGAGTCTCTTGCATATTTGGAAAAGGTACGAAACGAAGTATCCGGATTCCTCCGAAAAACGAATTTAAACTCTACCGACAGATTGTTGAATAACGGTTTCGTCTTTGATATGGCTTTGCAGCACGAGTGTCAGCATCAGGAGACTATTTTACAGTCACTCGCATTATACGAATCTCTCCCGTTTGAATCTCCTCAATTACCCCCGGGAAACGGAACCATGTCCGAATACGGTATGGTTATTGTTCCTGCCGGCGAATTTATAATGGGGTCTCGTTCAAAGAGATTTGTATATGATAATGAATTGCCGGCACATCCGGTTTTCGTAGATGAATTTTATATCGACGCAGCACCGGTCACTGACGGGAGATTTATGAAATTTATTCGGGAAGACGGCTACGACAGAAAAGATCTCTGGTCGGATGAAGGCTGGGAGTGGAAAACCGAACAAAAGGTCTTCGCTCCGCTTTACTGGGAGAAAATCGAAGGAGAATGGCATAGAAGGGCGTACGATAAGATCATAAAAATCCGTTCAGATGAACCGGTAGTTCATGTCTCCTATTGGGAGGCGGAGGCTTTTGCAAAATTCGAGGGAAAGCGACTCCCAACGGAAGCGGAATGGGAAAAAGCCTGCAGGTGGGATCCGGATACCGGTCAGACTCTCACCTATCCCTGGGGAGAGGAATTACCGGACAGCGATAAGGCAAACATAGACAAACGGCGTTGGGCTCCGGCTCCGGTAGGATCGTATGATAAGTTCAGTTCGCCGGCAGGGTGTCACCAGATGTTAGGCGATGTTTACGAATGGACATCTTCAAACTTCCTTCCGTACGATGGATTCGAAGCGTTTCCTTATGACGAGTATTCTGAAGTGCATTTTGGGGAGAAGTATAAAGTACTCAGGGGCGCATCATGGGCTACCTCCCGTCACGTGACCAGATCGACGTTCAGGAATTGGGATTACCCTCAACGCAGACAGATATTCGCCGGTTTCAGATGTGCTATGGAGGCGGATTAACAAAAAGTGTGCAGGATAGCGGCGTATATCGGCGAAGGAACGAAGATTGAAAATATCGTTTACAATTTTCCGCATAACCTCGAAGTCCAGAGCTATGCCCCGAAGGAACTCATTGCCGGCAACGTTAATCTCGACGGGTTCGGGTGCGGTTGGTACAACAGAGAGGTCGAGCCACAACCGGCTAAGTACGCCACTTTGTTACCGCTCTGGGCTGATTACAATTTTCCGACCATAGCCAGGGCAACTACGTCCGACGTTATATTCGCCGCCGTGAGAAACGCAACACCGCCTTTCCCGAACGAGTTGTCGTCCGTTCAGCCATTGACGCTCGAAAATTACTTATTCGTACACAACGGATCAATTTCCGAGTATGAAAAAAGCCGAAGAAAGCTGGAAAACGATCTTCCGGATAAGTATTTCAACATGATAGGCAATCGCTCCGACAGCGCGCTTCTCTTTGCCGCATTTATGTGGCAGCTTTCCGAATTAAAAGGAGAAGGAAGATCAATATCAACCGCGCTTCGTAATACTCTTGATTGGTTAGGCACTCACTTATCTGAATCTGACCGGAGCGCAAACCTCAATATCGGAATATCAGATGGAGTTGAGGCTGTATTCATCCGGCATGAAATAGGGGGGGAATGCAACTCCTTATATTATAACAACTCGCACAAGACCTTAGGAGGGGGGACTCTCGTTGCATCAGAAGCGTTGGACGAAGACGCGGGATGGACCGTAGTCCCCGAAAACACTATGTTACAAATCAAGCTGGGCGAAAAACCTAAACTGAGTAATTTAAAATGAGCTTACCGCAGAGAAAAGAATCTATTGAATCCGATAATTCCAAGCAGGGCTTTAAGTCCGACCCGTTCGCGGAGATAATTCAAGACGTGCAAGCCGGACTGACGTCGGTTCCCAAGATGTTGAACCCGAAATATTTTTACGATGAAAAGGGTTCTCAGTTATTTGACAAAATTACCAGATTACCCGAGTATTACCTGACCCGAACCGAAACAAGTATATTGAAAAATGAGATCGAGGGGATACTCAATAGGTACAAGCCAGAGGCGGTTTTCGAGATGGGGAGCGGGTCTGCTACAAAAACACGATTGTTACTTGATCTCATGAATGTATCGGGAATGCTGAGGGGGATAGGACTATTTGATTTCAACGAGGAGTTCCTCACGGAGAGCTCACTGAGCTTCCGCGCTTTATACCCGGAATCCCGGGTAGTCAGCATAGTAGGTGATTTTACAAAGGAATTGATGCTCGGCGATTTTGATTTTACTCCGACAATTTACCTCTTTCTCGGCTCCACTATCGGGAATATGAGCTACGGTGAGAGTAAGATGTTTCTCGAAAGGGTGGTTGAGAAAATGAAGAGGGAAGATATCTTCATGCTGGGAATAGACCTTGTGAAAGACATAGACATAATTCATTCTGCCTACAATGATTCAGAGGGTGTTACGGAGGAGTTCAACAGGAATATCTTAAATGTAATAAATGTGAGATTAGACGCTGATTTTAAGCCGAACCTATTCACCCATGAAGCGGTTTACAATCAGGAGAAGAACCGGATCGAGATGTATCTGAAATCCAATGTAGATCAGGTCGTAAATTTAAAAAAGATCGATTTGAAGCTAAAACTCATTAGCGGCGAGTCGATCTGCACGGAGATCAGCCGAAAATATACACGGGAAAAGGTCGAAAGCCTGATGAGTTCAGCGGGTATGGAGATGAAAGAATGGCTGACCGACGCAGAATCTTTCTTTGCGATAGCCTTAGCGAAGAAATCGTCGTAAACAGTGCTATTATAACATGCAGAGAAAGTGAATCATTACCCTATCGATGGTTTTAAGATATTCAGATCAACTATCTTGAAGGAATCAGTATAAGCTCTTCCTGCGGAGGGATAAGGTATTCTGCTCCGGTATCTGTTATAACTGCCATTTCTTCTACGGATATAGTTTTCGAGTCTTTCCCCTCAGCGTCTAAGGGCCAACTGAAGAAACCGTCGAAAGCGAATGTCTGACCGGGATGTAGAATTCGGAGAGCGTCTCCCGATGGCGCTGCTTCGCTCTGTGCGCCCCCAAGACGCGGACCTGCATCGTGTGCCCAATATCCCACCGGGTGACCGGTACTCCAGATGAGGGGGAGTGACCCGGTTTCTTTCATCCAATCTCTTTGCGCTTTATCAACCGAGTATCCCGTTACTCCCGGTTTCATGGCTGCGATGGCTATGCGGTTTCCTTTGCGAGCGTTTTCCCATCTAATAAGAACTTCGGCGGGCGGCTCGGTCATTCCGGGCTCCATGACGTAGGCAAACCGCTGAATGTCGGTGCACCACGTTCCGTAAACTTTTATGCCGAAGTCCGTTTGAATGATATCTCCCGCTTGAATAACTTTATCGGTAGCGTGGGAATGACCGCGGTCAACGCCGGAATTTACGTTCGGATTTTGCTCCGGCGCCCATGCGTCCTCCACACCGAGTTCTCTCATACGCGATTTAAGGTATCGCGCAACATCCGAATCCCTCGTCTTACCGGGAATTACCATCTTATAAGCTTCGATCTCAAGTTGTGCGGTGAGTTCGGCTGCCTTCCGCATAATTTCTATCTCTGCGGGAAGCTTGACCGATAACCATTCTGTGACGAGGTCCTGAGATGAAACGAGCCGCTCCGTCATATCATCTCCTAAAGCCTCTTCCAATTTAATGCGCTGGCTGTAAGAAAGACCGTCCGCGATATTCCTCTCAGAAGAATTGACAGCGATTACGGAAGGATTCCGCGTGCGAAGTTCGTCCGCCACTAATTTCCAGACGTTTCCGCCTCTTTTGAACGAGATGACCCTGTCGTGCAAACCGACGTCGCTAAGCGATTTGGCCTCGCCTTCCGGAGAAAAAATTAGAGAGCTCACCCTGTCGCCTTCTAAAAAGAACATAAAAGCGGCAGTGCCGCCGGCGTTTTCGCAGCCGACGTGTGAGGCAAGCGGGTCGTTGTCGTTCTCCCTGCAAATCAGAACCCACGCATCGACCTCAGCGCGCCGCATCGCCGCCGGGAGAAGCTTTTGTATCCGTTCTTTGCGGATCTCGCTCCAGGGATTGTCAGACGGGTCAAAGGGCAAGTCGGAGATGTCTGTCTTATAAGAATTACACGATGAAACAAATCCGACTATGATAATTCCTGTTATGAATTTAATAAAATTAACAAACGAGGTGGTGCCATTTTCAGTCATGTCTTTTCCTGAGAGTTATGGTAAACGATCATATGGTTTTATAATGTATATGAATGAGTTTAGATAATGAACACAATACTGAGGTAAGGGCGGAAAAGTTGATTGCGCAACTCTTCGAACAACTGAAGATTCCCGCAGCAAACAACTCCAAACAAATGCCTATTTCCCAGGCGGTAAAAAACACAGGCGATGAAGGGGGACAGTTCATCTTTATTAGAAAATGATGATTTGAAATTCTGCGGCGGTGGGAGCCAACGCCTTTAGACTATGAGGTGAGACCGGATGCTACTCGTTTAGAGGGCGGTAGAAAGGAACAGCTATCCGGGTAAATTAAGATACCCTGTTCAGTCTTTCAGACTTCGTGGTTTGATTCGTTCGTGTAGATCCTGTCGCCGACGAACTTGTAAGCCCGGCGTTTCATCGCCCGGGATGAAATAGCTTTCTTAATACCGAGCTTTGCCGCTGCATCTTCTAAAATGATTTTCTCTGACAGCCCGTCAAGACCTTTTCTTGCATTTCGCCCATCCTTATCGGCCCCTGTCAATTTATCCAAGATATGCATCCTCCTCTTCTGATATCAGCCTTTATACTCATAAAGCCTTCAGGTGTTCCCGCTCAGGGATTAGCGCC
This sequence comes from Candidatus Neomarinimicrobiota bacterium, assembly GCA_022567655.1. NCBI lineage: Bacteria > Pseudomonadati > Fidelibacterota > Fidelibacterota bacterium. Next base: position 2,545 of record JADFGO010000052.1, on the reverse strand, counting down.
TCAATCAGTTTTCTGAGACAACGCCCGGATTCTTCTATTTTCTCGCGCTCTAAAGAGCGGGCACAATTTATGCCATAACTCACCGTTTCAGCGTTAGCCCTTATTTTCATACTATATAAGAGGGATATATGTGAAGAAAATTTAATTTTGTGGTTATAAAGAGACGAAAATCGCAATGTATTGCCGTTATGTGCCGAAAATGGCGATATATTGCCGTATCGAAAAAATTATTGGATTCAGAGTACAAGATGAATTGTTGACATTACTCCCAGCGCTATGGAGTTGTAACTCGTACTTGACCGATGCGCATTAAAGAGCAATAAAAATATCATTGTAATATTTTAAATAGAGTTTTATTATTATCTCAACATTGAACTGCAAATGCAAGGCAATGATGATTTTGAAATCAATGCTATGCGGCATACAGCAGAAGAGTTTCAACGATCAATTATACACGTATTTAAATTAAGGATCTTAAAATGGGTACAAATTCATTTGATTCAGATAAGTTCAAGGATGGACAACGTCAGCACTGGGACAGTGTGGCAGCCGGTTGGAAAAAGTGGTGGGAAACATTGGAACAATTTTCCCAAATAGTCACAAACAGTCTGACAGAGCTGGCGGATATCAAACCCGACCAGCAAGTTCTGGATATTGCGACAGGTATCGGCGAACCGGCTCTTACGGCCGCCAAATTAGTTGGCGATAACGGGAAGGTTATAGCAACTGATATGTCTTCACAGATGCTGACTATTGCCCGGGATCGGGCAAACAGACTCGGGTTAAATAACGTGGAGTTCCAAGAGTCGGATGCAGAGAAATTGGACTTTCCCGAAAGTCATTTTGATGCCATAGTCAGCCGCTGGGGATTAATGTTTTTACCTGATGTTGAAACCACATTAAATTCCGTTCTTCGGATGCTGGTTCCGGATGGGAAGTTCGCAACTGCTGTTTGGGACGTTCCGGAAAATATTCCATTTTTCAGTTTTGCCGTTCAGACACTTCTACAGATGTTCGACGTGCCTATGACGCCGCCTGAGGCTCCAACAGTGTCGGGCCTGGCAGGTGGAGCGATAGAAGAAAATATGGCAAGCGCCGGATTCACTGATATCCGCACAGAAACCATAACGGTCAATTTCGAGTTTTCATCAGCGGGAGAGTACACTGAACTGATGAAGGATATTGCTGCGCCGCTAAGGATAATGCTGGCAAATCAATCTCCCGAAGAGAAGGATGAGTACTGGCGGACGCTCGAGGAATCTACCGCCCGGAAATTCGCATCGAAAAACGGCGGAGTTTTACTGCCAAGTATAAGTATCTCAGTAGTAGGACAACGAGCATAAGGGCGCGATTACTCGTAGTGCGTCCACATTCTGATGATCTTGACGGTCTTTATATCGTCAAGCACCTGATAGATTAATCTGTGATGAATGTTTATTCTTCTCGAATATGCTCCGGAAATGTCACCGAGTAACTTCTCAAAAGGAAGGGGCTTTGTATAAGGGTCATTTTTTAACAGCGCAATCAACTTTACTACTTGGGGTTTTAAGTTAGATGATTCGATTTTCTTGGAATCTTTGACAGCCTGCTTACTGTAAACTATGCTCCAACTCACCAATCAAGTTTCTGGGTATCAGTGTCAACATCACTGTTTAATCCCTCGATAATCGTTTCCCTCATCCCGGGAATAGACAACAGGTAAAGTGTCTCCTGTATAGAACGCCAATCTTCCTCAGAGACGAGGATTGCATTTGACTTCTTCCCCGTAATCTGAATCGGCTCGTGTGATTCGGATGCCTCGATAAGCAGCTTATATAAATTTGCACGTGCTTTCGTTACATTTATTGTTCGCATTTTTTCTCCAAACATTGTTGACAAAAACGTACACAATAATGTACGCTTTTGCAAGTTAAAAGTTTAATAGGTGCGTGAAATGGGCTTTCACGGTGTCATAACTCAAGCTGGGATATTTTCAATTCGATTTAGTGTCGATACGGATACCGGGGAAGTGTACGTGTTTGGTGAACAGGAGGGAATAATTCGATATTGGTTGCTATTGAATAAATGGACTCAATTCGAGGTTAGGTAAGTCGATTCGTATCTTTTAGTGAGCTTTGTCTGGGCACACTATGAAACGCCAGAAACAGCTTGTAAACAAGCATACTCTCTCTTACCTTGGATTCTTAGTTTCTTTAGATAATAACTTTGGGAACACTCAGGCTAAATAAATGGATCGGTTCAAAAGAGAAAATAACTCTTCGGTCAATGCCGTTTCACTGATGTCGGAAGGGGCGTCGGAGCGCATAATTCCGGGTCCTCCTCCCGTGGATGACAAGCATGAGGAGAGCCTTGACGTATGGGGCTTTCGCGATACCGTCTTCAGGATAAATTCCAGCGGTAACGTCGAGCTGACGGGCACGCGATATAACTTCAGCGGGGTGGAGATGCCTACCTTGCTGCCATGGCTAAGCGGGATTATGGACGTGGATATCCGGTCGGGGGTGACCAATCCCTCTGGCTACCCGCCTGTTAGTCCGGAGTCAGT